>JAJYJD010000147.1 GCA_021789755.1 Bacteroidota bacterium | reverse complement strand
CCAGTCGAAGTCCGCATATCCTGAATCATTCATCCTTGTCGTGCTCGTACAGAAGATGCCGAGCTTCGAGCCGATCCAGCGACCGGGCTTCGCGAGGAAATCTTCACCGATGTAATGGAATTGTTTCCCGTTAAAACTGTAACTGAAACTGCAAACCGCTCCGGCAGTGACCGAAACCCTCAGATAAACCCACGAATCGGAAGCCCTGGTGATCGCTTTTTCATCTTCAGGGTTTCCCCTGTCGGCTCCTTCGCACGTGGTAAATGTCAAATAGATTTCGCCGGACTTCCTGACTAACGAGATGTAGGCATAGCTGGAACCAAGCACTATCAATCCTGCCCGGTCTCCGTCTGATTTCGGCGAGAAGCGCAGCTTCGTTGTGGCAGTGAATGCCTCCGCCGGAAATTTCTGGGACAATATGTTGGGAACGGTCCAGTAGTTCCTGAAACCGTCCGGAAGTTTTTGCGCGTAGAGACGCATGTAGCCGAGACTGCCGGAAGGAAATGCCCATGTCGGTCCTGGATTCGCCTGCCACTGCCACTGTAATCCGATACTGGTACCGTTGAACTCATCAGAGGTCTGAGGTACTTCGACGGGATACTTTCCCACATCCGGCTTTGCAAAGGAATACACCGGTTCACCGACGCTGTCACCATTTACGGCCGAACCTATCAGCGGCCACCCGTCTTTCCACATCATCGGCTCAAGAAGATCGACTCTCCCGTAAGCTCCTCTGTCCTGGAAATGGATGAACCATGACTGGCCCCGCGCCGTTTCGATCCACGCTCCCTGGTGAGGACCGTTGATGTTTGTCCTTCCCTGGTGAAGCACCACCCGTCTTTCATACGGACCGTAAATATGCTGCGACCTCAGGACAACCTGCCAGCCGTTTGTCACGCCGCCCGCAGGCGCGAAAATGTAATAGTAGCCCTTACGTTTGTAGAGTTTTGGTCCTTCAATCGTCGGATCGATGCCGTGGCCGTCGTAAACAATCACACCGTCATCGAGAAGCTTTGTGCCATCCGGGCTCATCCTGTTCAGAACGAGCACGCTCTTAATACCGGCACGGCTCCCGGCATAGGCATGTATCAGATAAGCCTGGCCATTGTCATCCCAAAAAGGACAGGGATCTTCCAATCCTTTCCCCGCCTGGACCAGGAGCGGATCGGACCATGGGCCGGCCGCGTTCTTCGCCGTGACCAGATAAATGCCGAAGTCGGGATCGGGATAGTAGACGTGGAGCTTGTGGTCATGGAATCGGATCGCAGGAGCCCAAACGCCGTCGCCCGGGCGCACAGAATCGTAGTGGTCATAAGGTGGAAGGCGAAGGAGGGCGTGACCGATGATTTTCCAATTGACGAGGTCCTTCGATTCGAGGATCGGCAGGCCGGGAACCTGGTTGAAGCTTGAGGAGACCAGATAGAAATCGTCTCCTCTCCTGCACACGTCAGGGTCCGAATAATCCGCGAATATCACCGGGTTCCTGTAAGTTTTGCCCGCGCTGTCCGGGACCCACGGGCCACCGGGTTCCCGTGTGCCGGTCTGTACTCTGCCGGATTGGGAACCGCAAATTGCGAGCGCGAAGAAGAAAACGACGGCTTTCTTTAAGAACCGCATCCTGCATCTCCAGTAGTCGCGACCGAACGATCAGATCGCGGAGCCGGTGGATTTCTGTCTATCTGTCGACTCTTCCCGACCCGCTACCTTTGGCGAGCTTCTCAACTTCGTCGACCGATACGAAATTGAAATCACCTGGAATTGTCTGCTTGAGACACGAAGCCGCAACGGCGAATTCCAGCGCCTGTCTCGTATCGGTCATGTTCAGCAGACCGTAAATCAAACCTCCGGCGAACGAATCGCCTCCGCCGACCCTGTCGACAATCTGCACATCGTAGCGCTTTGAACGGTACGCCTGCCTGCATTCTTTATCGTCGTGCATCACTGCACTCCAGCCGTTGCGGGATGCAGAGAAACTCTCACGCAGAGTAATCGCAACTGTCTTGAAATCGAATTTTTCCTTCAGCCTTCGGGCGAGTTCGAAATAACCTTTTTCATCCAGCTCCCCACTTTCGACATTCGTGGTGCCCGCCTGAAAGCCGAGACTCTTCTCGGCATCTTCCTCGTTCGCGATGCAGACGTCGACGTACTCCATCATCGGCACCATCACGGCTTGTGCCTCCTTCGTGGTCCAGAGTTTCGCCCTGTAATTCAGGTCGGCACTGATCGTAGCCCCGTTCTTCTTCGCCGCCACGCACGCCGCTTTCAGGGCTTCCTGCGCTTTCGTTCCGAGAGCCGGTGTAATCCCGGTCCAATGAAACCACTTCGCGCCGGAGAAAACTTTGTCCCAGTCGAGGTCGCTTTTCCCGAGCTCCGTTACCGCGGCGTTCGCCCTGTCATAAATTACTTTCGAGGCTCTCTGGCTTGCGCCCGATTCGAGAAAGTAAATTCCGAGCCTGTCGCCTCCGCGAACGATGTAGTCCGTTTTGACGCCGTAACGACGCAAGCTGTTTACAGCCGACTGGCCGATCTCGTGTTTGGGAATCTTCGAAATGAAGTAACTGTCCAGGCCAAAATTGGCGAGAGACACCGCGACATTAGCCTCGCCGCCGCCGTAATTTACGTCGAACTGCTGCGACTGGACGAACCTTGAATACCCGGGGGTGGACAACCTCAGCATTATCTCACCCATCGTGACAACTTTATCAGCCATTTGAACTACCTGTAATTGTTCAGGATTCAGCCATTATGCAGTCTTCGTTTCCTGTCTTGCGTCAGCTATACTTTCCATCAGGATTATCGCATTTTCAGTCAGGGCCTTATAGTTTTCCGCTTCGATGGCTTTCTTGTCGAGCAGCGCGGTTCCGACGCCCACGGCGCAGGCACCGGCTTTCAGCCAGTCTCCGGCATTCGTCAGCGTCACTCCTCCCGTCGGCATTAGTTTCAAGTGCGGCATCGGGGCAAGGACACCCTTGAAGAACGCCATACCAACGACATCGGCGGGAAACACTTTCACGATGTCTGCACCGGATTCATAAGCGGTTTGGATTTCAGTCGGAGTGAACGCGCCCGGCATCGCCGGCACGTCGCTCTCGTGTGCGGCGTCGATGATCTCCTTTTTATAAATCGGACTCACCACATATCTTGCCCCTGCATCGATCGCCTTCCGTGCAGTCTCGGCGTTGAGTACAGAACCGACTCCGACGTTCATGTAGCTTCCGATTTCCCTGCTCGCCTCCGCGATTACCTTTATGGCATTCGGAACGGTCATCGTTATCTCCAGACCCAGCACTCCGCCGCGATAAATCGCCTCCGCCACTTTGATGAGCTTATAGGGATCTTTAAGCCTTACGACTGCAACTGCGCCGCCCTCAATTATCTTCCCGACAATTTCTTCTCTTTTCATATCATTGTTTTTTCAAATTTAACCGATTAATGGCCAACACAAAACCTAAAAATACCGCCGCATACATGCTTGGGAAACCGGTAACGATAACCGGACGCGAATTACATTGGAGGGAAGACTGCCGAACGGTCATCCGCGCGGTGAGATTACTCCGGCAAAGCTCGGGATGAGACGCCGGACGTGAGGGCTCTATTTGGCAGCGGAATCAAGAATGAGTTTTTTCTTGATGCAGGTATCGCGGATGACCAGTTCCGTGGGCACTTCCACATGTTTCGGCTGATAGTCTTCCGATTCGCGAACGTGCTCGAGCACAAGGTCGAGGGCAGCCTTGCCGAGTGTACGGGTCGGCTGATCGACATAACTGAGAGCAGGTTTGAGAAACTTGTTTATGCTGGCACTTCCGAAACAGATTATGTCAAGGTCATCGGGTATTCTCACTCCTACGTCGCTGGCAGCCGCGTACACGCCGAGCGCGACAGGGTAGGTCACCGCAAAGATGAATTCCGGCATTTTCCCGCTCTTGTAAATTCTCATGAAACCCTGGTAGCCGTCGTCTTCTCCGAAGCCGCCGTGGATTACCCATTCCGGCTGAAGTGGCAACCCGTGCTTCCTCATCGCTTCCGCAAAACCTTCATACCTGTTCCTACCGATGTTTATTTCTTTATAGCCGCCTATGTGTGCAATCTTCGTGTAGCCGTTGCTGATCGCGAGCTCGATTGCCCTCATGGCACCGCCTTTGTCATCGACCGTCACCTGGCTTGTCCCGTTCATCTGAAGCACCCTGTCCATGAAGACCAGCGGTACGTTCCGGCTGACGACCTTTTCGAATATCGCACTGTCTTTTGTTTCCTGGGTGATCGAGACGATGATCCCGTCCACGCGCATTGCCATCAATGTCTCGATATGCTTTTTCTCGCGCTCGGCATTTTCCTGCGACACTGTAAGCGCAATATCGTAGTTGTTGTAGAATGCCTCGTCATAGATCGCTTCTATCACGGAACTGAAAAAGAAATGAGCGATTTTCGGAACGACGACTCCGATGGTACTGGACTTGCGTGATGAAAGATTCCTCGCCGCGAAATTCGGAGTGTAACCGAGCTCCTCGGCAACTTTCTTCACGAGCCTGGTCGTCTCGCGTGAGATATCCGGATGCCCTCTAAGGGCTTTTGAAACCGTGACTTTCGACACGTTGAGTTGCTTCGCGATGTCGCTCAGCGTGACGTGGGGTTTCATGTTCAAATTCACCCTCCTATTTAATCAACGCAGTAACTTGACCGGTTACTGTAAGAAAATTAGCGAATTTCCACACCATTTCATAAGGTTTGACGAAGAAAATACCTTCCTTCCCAACCATCAGAGCCTGTAAGCTTTCTTCGCCAGGTCGTATGCGAGTGCCTTACCCAATGAGCGGGCCTCGTCCTTATCAATGATGTGCCGTGCGACAAGCCCTGCGAGGAAATTGGAATCCATTCTTCTCGCGAGATCGTGACGGGCTGGGATGGAAAGGAAAGCGCGCGTATCGTCGGTGAAACCGACCGTATTGTAAATCCCGGCCGTCTCGGTGATGTTCTGCCTGTACCGCGTCATTCCCTGTATGCTGTCGTGGAACCACCATGAAGCGCCGAGCTTGACCGCGGGATAATGCCCGGCTATCGGAGCCAGCTCGCGAGAATATGTGGTCTCATCGAGAGTAAATAGAACCACTGTGAATTTCGGATTGTTGCCGAACTCGTTCAGGAACTCGTGCATGTTTCTCGTGTACTCGGCCCGAACGGGAATGTCTCCACCTTTGTCAGCTCCAAACCTGTCGAAAACTTTCCTGTTATGATTTCTCATCGCGCCCGCATGGATTTGCATGACGAGGCCATCCTCCACGCTCATGCGAGCCATTTCCATGAGCATGTTCGCCGTGAACGCAGCAGCATCGTTGTCGGTGGCCTGACCTTTCAACGCTCTTTGGAAAATCGCATCGGCCTCGCCCTCCGTGAGTCTGTGAGCGTACGGAGTCTCGACTCCCTGGTCCGTCGAAACGCCACCGAATGACTTGAAGTACTCCCGGCGGTTCTCGAAAGCCTTTATGAAGCTCCTGTAGTCATGAATATCGATTCCGGAAATCCTGCTGATCGCCCCGATCTCGTCTTTCCATTTTGGAGACATAATGTTTACCGCGGCATCCGGCCTGAAGCACGGGATTATTCTTTTTTTCCATCCGGACTCTCTGATCTTCTTATGGTAGATAAGCGGATCGGACGGCGAATCCGTCGTATTCAGCACTTCTATGTTGAATTTCTCGAATAGAGTTCGCGGAAGAAACTGCTTCGTCTTCAGCTTCGCGACCATCCGCTCATAGATCTTCATGGCGGTCTTCGAGTTCAGTTTCTCTTCGATACCGAACACTTCAACGAGCTCATGGCGCAACCACACGCCTGTCGGCGTTCCCGCGAAGAGGTGGAAATTGTCGCCAAAGATTTGCCATATCTTACGATGATCTTTCTCTACGGGCGTGCCGTCCATAGTCGGAATTCCAAGCGACTCGAGCGAGATTCCCTGCGAATAAAGCATCCGGTAGATATAATGATCGGGTATTATGAGAAGTTCGGTCGGATCGGGAAACGGCCGGTTCTCCGCAAGGAGTTTCGCCTCGACGTGACCATGAGGACTGATTATCGGAAGATTTTTTACCTTCAGATATAATTCATACGCGCTCTTCCTGGTCTTCTCATCAGGATCAAAAAAACGATATTGGTTAAGTATGCTCTTCTTCATCGGATTCAATTCCCTCTTTCATACTTTTAGAAATCGAAAAAGTCACTTTCCACCGGGGCTGAAGGTTCATTCACTCCGCGGTGACGGGGCTCGCCATCGAAAGTAGCCATTCAAAAAGACTCCGTGCCGCGTCCAGATTGTCGAAGCTTGCCGGCAGCTTGCGGTTGTCTATATACTCGTTGTAAAACCAGGGGTCGCCCACAGCGAAGACGAATCCCTTTCCATAGTGTGCCGATGCCATAATGACGTCGCCATTATCGGTCAGATTAGATTTGGCGGGACTTTTTATTTTGAGCGTGCTGATCTCTTTGAGGTAAATTTTCCTCACACCCTCAAACATCGCGGTCTTCGGCAAGTTCGAAAAAGCGCCGACTTCGAAGTCTTTGCCGACGACGTCGTTGCGACTGTCCTCCTTAAATTGAATTCCGAAACGTTCAGCCAGCCGGTTCAAATGGGTGAATTCGCAATTGCCGCTGTCGTTCGCGAAGACAGCCAGGACGCCGCCGTTTCTCACCCATGAGACTATGGACTCGATTTCCGGGTCGGTAATGTAGTGCGGATCTTTTGTCTCTTGAGGAGTATCCGGGTCGACAATGATATAAATGCTAGCCTTGTCGAGGACAGATTTCGTCGGAGACACACGCGACTCGGATATCCTTGCGCCGAGGTTTGCGATTACTGAGCCGAGTTCGGAATAGCCCGAGTTCGCCGTATCCTCCCAGATATAATGATAGCGGACTTCCCTGCCCTCTGCATTTTTCTTCCATTCATTATTATGGTAACAGTCCAGACAGACAACTTTCGTTTTCTCGGCCTTTTCAATTTCGAGTGCTCCCAGTATAAAGGGCCCGACGCCCTTGAAATCGTTGTCGTCCCGCGGGACCGAGACATAATATTCATATGACCCGTCCCTGTACGGTTTTCCGCCGAGTCCCGCCCCCGCACAGGTATTTGTCAGAGTCGGGTTTCCTCTTGGACCAACGATAATTGAATGCTCAACCAAGCCTTCGAATGCCGCCCCGGCAGCACCGAGATATTTCTTCGACAGATAACCTTTGTTGAAGCCCTTCGCAAAGGCGTAAGCGAACATCGCGGAGGCAGAAGATTCCAGGTAATTTCCCTTTGCGCCGGCTTTGTCGACGACCTGATACCACAATTTAGTCTGTTTGTCCTGGTATTTCAAAAGGGCTGAAGCCAGGCCGCGGAAAATGCTCACCAGCTTCTCCCGGTTCGGATTATCCTTTGGAAAGTAGTCGAGCACATCGACAAGGCCCATCATGTACCAGCCCATCGCTCTTCCCCAGAACGTCGGCGAGTCGCCCGTCTTCGGGTCCGCCCACTTCTGGGTTCTTGATTCATCCCAGGCGTGATAGAATAGTCCGGTGCGCGGATCCCGTGCATGGTCTGCCGTCAGTATAAATTGCCTTGCGATATCGTCGTAGTCCGCGGGTTCCTTGAACATCTCCGCATACTTCGTGTAAAAAGGTTCGGCCATGTATAGCCCGTCGAGCCACATCTGGTCAGGATAAATCTTCTTGTGCCAGAACCCGCCCTCCTTGATTCGCGGCTGCTCCTTCAACTGTTTTCTCAGGATTTGCGCGGCCAGTTTGTATCTCCGTTCCTTCGTCGCCGCGTAAAGGTCAAGGACGACTCGCCCGGGCGTGATGTCATCAAGCCTGTACTCGCTCTGGTTGTAGCTCTTTATGGTCCCGTCTTCGGTGACGTAATAGTCGATGCTATTCTTGACATAGTCGAAATATTTTCTGTCGCCTGTCTTCTTCCACACTTTCCATATGGCGTGGAGGAGAACACCTTCTTCATAGTTCCACGACATGGTGCTGTCATACGTCAGGTAATTGGGAAGCCTCGAGAGAACTGCATCTGTCATCCTCACGGACCACGGCACATCACCCCGCCCCGCGAAATCCCCTGCAGTGCCGTTCTCTCTCATCGCTGCGGGATGGGCAGGGTAATTCGCAAGCCCCGCTAAAGCGAACGCCAATACAAATGAAATTCCTGTCACGTTCTCAGTTGCTCATTAAAAGGGTTGTACTGAAGTGAGAGATCGGATTCGTCTCTCCAAATTCCGAATTTCTCATCGGCCGCAAAACCTCGGATAAATTCTCCTAAAACGACATCGCTACCGAAATGCGATTCACATTGTTAAAAGCATTCTGAGTTATCTTGGAGTACGAGTAGTTGACCTGCACGTCGTTTCCGGCGACCGTCGTATTCAGGCCGATGCCCGCAGACCACGATTGGACATCGCGATTCGTCTGGTATCCACCGCGCAACGCAATCATGCCGAGGACT
>JAJYJD010000146.1 GCA_021789755.1 Bacteroidota bacterium | reverse complement strand
GAAGCTTCGGACGGGGGTGCAGCCTGACTCGCTCTGAACAGGCGACACGGGACTAGTTCGGCCATCCTGAGCGCCGTGGGGGTAAGATTCCGTTTTCAATCCTCCCTTCATTATATTTTATTGTATGAGAGAAGAAGTCGGTATCGCTGTAGACAGGCTTAACCTCAGGAGAGAGAGCGCAAAGCGCCTTCATGCTTCCGGGGCGAAGGGCTCGGAGGTATCTCTTGTTCTCACCGCAGCCGTCGACGAGGCAATAACAAAAGCTGTCGAGGAGGCAGGCAATCCCGACAACCTGACTGCCGTGGCGGTCGGCGGTTACGGACGCGCCGAGCTCTGTCCGCATTCGGACGTAGACGTCCTCTTCATCGTCGGTAGCGGTGTCGAATCGAGCTTTATGGCTCAGCGCATTATGCATTTCCTATGGGACATGGGACTGAACATCGGTCACTCGGTGCGAAATGTCGGACAGGTGCTTCAGACTTACAAGGACGACCACGACAGTTGGGCCGCTTCTCTGGAGTACCGATTTGTTGCCGGGAAGAAGGACATTTTCGTCAAACTTGAATCTGCGATCCGTGATTTTGTCTCCAGGAATACAGATAGAAGTTTTATGAAGTCGACTCTCGACGGGATACGCGTAAGGCAGAACAAATACGGCAAATCGACGTCGCTTCTCGAACCCAACTTGAAAAAAAGTGCCGGGGGGTTGAGGGACCTGCACGCGCTGCTCTGGATGTACAGGGCCGTCGACCCCGATTTTCTTCCGGACTCCGGCTATACCTTAAAGCAGCCTGCTATACTCGATTTTCTGAGTCGCCTCCTCGAGAAAGGGCTTATAAACCAGCTCCAGTACAACCACACGAGGGACGCATTTGAATTTGTGTTAAGAACACGCCAGAGCCTCCATTATCAATCGTCGGCCCTCAACGACCTCCTGGACTTCGAGATACAGAAGAAAGTCGCCGCAGAAATGGGCTACATCAGTCCCGATTACTCCAAGGGGATCGAGGTTTTCATGCGCGACTATTTCAGGCACGCGCGGAAGATTTTCAGGCTTAACCAGGTCCTTTCAGAAAAGATGAGCGCCTCGTTGAAACCGCACGGTGCAACGGCCGAATCGAAGAGCCTGGACGATGACTATGTCATGATCGGTGATCAAATAGCCTTCAGCAGGGAAATAGGCAGGGACCCTGTCCGGCTGTTCAAGGCATTCCGGCACAAGGCGAAGACCGGAATGCACTTCGATGAAAATGTGCACGAGACTATTGCCAGGGAGCTCGACGTCTTCAGCGATCCGGAATTTCAAAAATCGGAAGAGGCAGCCGCTGTCTTTAAATCGGTTCTCCTGTCTGAAAAGTACGTTGCTTTCACGCTCAAATCCATGAACGAGCTCGGTGTGCTCGGCCGGTATTTGCCCGAGTTCGGAAAGCTCATCGGCTTCTTCCAGCATAATGTCTATCATTATTACACCGCTGACGAGCACACACTCACAGCGATCGAAAATCTTGAAAGCGTGGGCGAGCAGGACCGGCTCCTCGGCGAGCTTCTCAAATCCCTTAAGCGCCCCGATGTCCTTTACCTCGGGGTTCTTTTCCACGATATTGCTAAACCAATCTCCATCGGAAAGCACGAGATTATCGGAGTCGATGTCGCCGAAAAGGCGCTTGGCAGAATCGGTTTCGACGACGTCATCGATGACGTCGGGTTTCTCGTGCGCAACCACCTCAAGATGGAGCAGGTCGCCTTCCGGAGGAATATCGGAGACCCCGAGACGGTTTATGCGTTCACAAGGCTCTTTGCCGGACCGGAACAGCTGAAAATGCTCTACCTGTTGACATACGCCGACCTCAGCGCTGTGAACCCGACTGTCTGGACCAAATGGAAAGCGCAGCTACTTCACGAATTGTACAGGAAATCCTACACGATAATCAGCGAATCGCTCGACAAGGAGGCGATCGTCTCTCTGCAGGTGGAGCAACGCCGACAGAAGGAGGAAGCGATTATGGGGCAGATGGCTTCCGACAAGACTAGTCTCGTCAGAAAACACTTTGACGGGATAAAGAACGATCTCTATTCAGTTGTGTTTGAGGACGATGAGATCGTCCGACACATCGAAGCCATAGAATCCGGTTTCGTGACGGTGTACGTGCACTTCAACCAGAGCGAGGATTATACGGACGCCACTGTAATTGCCCGGGATGCGCCGTTCCAACTATCGAGGTTCTGTTCCTGTCTCAGCGCGAACGATGCAAACATCGTGGACGCCAATATTTTCACCAGGGACGACGGAATTATTATAGACCGGTTCAAGGTTTTCGATAACATCACCAGGAAAAATCTCACGCCTTCCCAGATGACGAAGATCGAAACCGACCTCGGCGCGGTTCTCACCGGAGTAACCGACCCGGAACAGCTCTTCGAGCGGCACAGGATGAAATGGCAGAGAAAACTGAAAAATCAGGTCAACCCGAACATCAAGGTCGCAGTCCAGACTTCCGAGACAAAAGACTTCACACTGGTCGAGGTCTTTGCCCCCGACTCGCTTGGTTTCCTGTACAAGGTGACTTCTACAATGTCCTCGGCCGGGCTGAGCATACACTTCGCTAAGATCGCCACCCGAGTAGACGGGATAGTCGATACTTTCTACTTGCTTCGCCAGGATGGCACTAAGCCTTCCCAGGAGGATCTCGACGGACTCAGGGAAAGCATCCTTCGCATCATCAACGAATCGATAGAATCTGAGCTCATCCTGAAGTGATCTCTCCGGAAAATCCAATCGGTGTTTTTGACTCGGGCATCGGCGGCCTCACTGTCGTAAGGCAGCTGATGAAGGTCCTTCCGCGCGAGAACATCGTGTACTTCGGGGACACCGCGAGAGTTCCATACGGCAACAAATCGGGGGAAGTCGTCAGGGAGTACGCAGTACAGGATGCGAAATTCCTCCTTTCGCGGGGAGTCAAATTGATCGTGGTTGCCTGCAATACCGCCTCCGCACTGGCGATGGACGTCGTCCGATCGCATTCGACGGTGCCGTCGATCGGCGTGATCGAACCGACAGCAAAAGAGGCGATGCGCCAGACGGGCCCGAGAGGGGTCGGTGTTATCGGCACGCTCTCGACCATCAATTCGAGTGCTTACGAAGGCGCGCTGAAAAGCATCGATGCAAAGACTCAAATCATGTCCCAGGCTTGCCCGCTCTTTGTCCCTCTTGCCGAGGAGGGAATGTTCGACCATCAAGCGACTGAGCTGATCGCGCGGGAATATCTTTCACGGTTCTCAGGCAGGATCGACGTGATGATCCTCGGGTGCACTCACTATCCGCTTCTTCGGGATGTAATCTCGCGAATCCTCGGGAACGGCGTCAAACTTGTCGATGCGGGGGAAGCAACTGCCCGGTCGGCGTATGAGCTCCTCTCGGCGACTCACATGCTTAACACACAGGAATCAAGACCACGATATGAGTTTTACGTCAGCGATTTCCCGCAGAAGTTCAACGAGATAGCTGAGAGGTTTCTGGGTACAAAACTGGAGTTTGTGAGGAAGGTTCAGATTTACTCGAACGGGGAAATCCGGTAAGCGCTTACATCCTTTTCCTGAACGAGGCACAAAATCTCGTACTCTCAGCCGCTTGTCAAATCCAGTTCCAGAAAGACCGCGTGCGGAAGAGGGTTAAGCCTGTATTTCTCGATCTCAACAAATCCCAGCGATTTATAAAGGGCGATGGCTTCGGTCATGGATAGTACCGTATCGAGTCGCATCCTGCGGTAATCGATCACCCGCGCATCAGCTATCACTTTCTCGGCGAGAGCCTTTCCAATTCCTTTTCCCCTGAACTCCGGTCGAACGTACAGCCGCTTCATCTCGCAAATGTCACGGTCGATTTTCCTGAGAGCTACACAACCGGCGGGCTTGTTGTCAAGTAAAGCCGTGTAGAGCCGACCCTCTGGTTCTGAATACTCTCCAGGGAGATTTGCGACTTCGTGGTCGAAATTCTGAAAATCCAGGTCGAAGTCGAGAGAATTCGCGTATTCGATGATCAGTTCTTTTGCAAGAACGAGAGATGCCTTGTCTTCGGTCATGACAGGGACAATTTCTATTTTCATCCGTGGACCCGGATGTGACTCGCCTATCTCACGATGCGGAGATTGGCGTAGCGCACCATGAGCTGTTTTTTCTGGTTAGCGTTGAAAAGCACGACCACGCGCTCGTTGTCTCCCTTTCCGGACATTTCAATGACTTTCCCCTTGCCGAAGAACTGGTGCTCCACGACGGTCCCGATCTTTATGTGCTGAGCTGCGCCGCGTTCTTTTTCCGCAGGATGCTGGCCGGTGTCCATCTTGTCAACACCCTGCAGACTGTCAAGCGATGGACGAAGGGAATCGAAAGATGAAGGCGTTTCCCAGAGTGAACGCTGGGACGAAATCCTTGCGCCGTGTTCGTGATCCAGGAGATCCGACTCTATTTCCGCGAGGAATCTGGACGGCACCTGGTACGAAAGTTTCCCGTAGCGGAAGCGCTCCTTGGAGAAGGACAGATAGACTTTTTTCTTCGCGCGGGTGATCGCGACATAGAAAAGCCTTCGCTCTTCTTCAAGTTCATCCTGCTCCTTCGATCCGATCGGGAACAAGCCTTCTTCCAGCCCGCTCACAAAAACGACCGGGAACTCGAGTCCTTTGGCCGCATGTATGGTCATCAGCGTCACGGAATTCCGGTCGGTATCCCAGCGGTCGACGTCCGCGACGAGTGAGACTTCCGAAAGATAGTCCTGAAGTGTCCCCTCGGGGTTATCCGCCTGAAACTCTGCGATGCCCGCCAGGAATTCCTGTATGTTTTCCATTCTGTTCTGGGACTCGACGGTGTTTTCGTCCTTTAGTGTTCTGACGATCTGGAGTTCGTCAGTCAGCGAACGCGTAAGCTCGCTCATCGAAAGCCCGTCCTTCAGCTTTCGGTATTTCTCGATCAGCCCTGCGAACTGTCTCAGCTGATTCTTCTGCCTTGGCTGTATTTCGACGATCTCCTCCACGCGCGCTGCAACTTCGAGCAGTGAGAGCTGCTGCTTGGAAGCGAAGCTTCTAACGTAATCAATTGTAACGTCTCCGATGCCGCGGGCGGGGAAGTTGACCACACGCAGGAACGACGCATCGTCCTGAGGATTCAAGATGAGCTTGAGGTAGGCGAGGAGATCCTTGATCTCTTTTCTCTTGTAAAAAGCCACACCTCCGACGATTATATATGGTATCCCGCCCCGGTTAAAAGCCTCCTCAAGTGCGCGTGACTGGTAGTTAGTCCTGAAAAGGACGACGAAATCCTTGAGCTGGAGTTTGTCTTTGATGCTTTCGTTTCTGATCTTCTGTACGATCTTGTAGCCTTCGTCTCTGTCGCTTTCGCATTCCAGCACTGAAAGCTGTTCGCCCTCGCGGTTCTCAGTCCACAGTTCCTTGTCGAGCTTCCGCTGATTGTGAACAATGACGGAGTTTGCGGCCTTCAGAATTTTCCCGGTCGAACGGTAATTCTGCTCGAGCCTGAAGACCTTGGCATCCGGATAATCGGTCTGAAAATCCAGTATGTTTTGCAGGTCGGCACCGCGCCATGAGTAGATGCTTTGTGCGTCGTCGCCGACAACGCAAATGTTCCTGTGCCTCTCGGCAAGGAGCTTAAGCAGCATGTACTGGGCCCGATTGGTGTCCTGGTATTCATCAACCAGAATGAATCTGAACTTGGTCTGGTATTTCTCGAGCGATGCACGATCCGTGTTGAACAGTATGATCGGTTTTATCAGCAGGTCGTCGAAATCCATCGAGTTGTTTCTCTTCAGCCTGTCGTCGTAAGTCGCGTACACTTCCGCCGTAACTTGCTCGAGCCTGCTCTTTGCCGACTGTTCGAACTTCGACGGCAGTATGAGGCCGTTTTTCAATTTGCTGATCTGCCACCTGATGCCTGCAGGGGCAAAAACCTCTTCGGATAAGTTCCTCTCCTTCAGGATTTGCCTGATCATCTTCAGCGAATCTTCTTCGTCGCAGATCGTGAAGTTTGAAGTGTAGCCGAGTTTGTCTGCTTCCATCCTGAGGATTCTGCCGAACAGGGAATGGAACGTCCCCATCCACCCGTACAATTTCCTCTCTCTGCCGCTCTCGTTCATCCCCAGCATTTTCTCGGAGCGCGACTTCATCTCATTTGCGGCTTTGTTTGTGAATGTAAGACAGAGGATATGATGGAACGGCACCCCGATCGAGACGAGGTATGCTACCCTGTAGGTGAGGACTTTGGTTTTCCCGCTTCCGGCACCGGCGAGAACCAGCTGAGGTCCCTCGACGGACTTGACTGCCGATAACTGGGCCGGATTGAGGTCTCTTAGAAAATCAGTGTTCATCTCCGGCGAAGCTTCTTCTTTGCCAGCATTTTACCGGCAAGCTCCATTTGCTCGTTTACTCTTTTGAGGCTCGTACCGCCGTAGACGTCGTGTCTCTCCACGGATCTTGTGGGGTCAAAGATTTTACGGTAATCTTCGTCGAATAAATCGGAGATGTCTCTCAGTTCATCGGGAGCGAAATCCCTGAGCAGTTTGTCCTTCGCGGTGCCCGACAGAACAAGTTTACCGACAATCTCGTGGGCTTTCCGGAACGGGACTCCCTTTTCGACCAGATAGTCCGCGATGTCGGTAGCGTATATCGAATCGTCGGTGTTACGCAGGAGATTTTGTCGTCGAATTTTCAGTGTAGAAATTACCCCGGTGAAGACTCTCAGCGTCGAAGTCAGCGTGTCGAAAGAATCGAAAAGGGGTTCTTTGTCTTCCTGCAAATCCTTCGAATAAGTGAGCGGAAGCCCCTTCTGAAGCGTGAGGAGAGTGTTCAGGTTCGAGATAGAACGGGCAACTTTTGCCCTGATCAGCTCGAGCGAGTCCGGGTTCTTCTTCTGCGGCATCATGCTGCTGCCGGTCGAGTAAGCGTCATCGAGCTCCACGAATGAAAACTCGGTCGAACTCCACGTAATGAGGTCCTCGGCAAACCTGCTGAGATGGACCAGCGTCTGCGCCGCGGCAAAGAGAAATTCGTTAATGAAATCCCGGTCGCTCACCGCCGCTATGCTGTTCGGCGAGAGTTCGGCGAAATTCAGCTCCCGCCTCAAGAGATCCCTGTCGAGCTTGACCGTGGAGCCTGCTACCGCTCCTGCGCCCAGCGGCAGCACGTCAAGCCGTTGCTCGAGATCAGCAAAACGTTGTCTGTCGTTCTCAAGCATGAAAAAGAGGGACAAAAAGTAATGGCCGAGCCTTATAAGCTGAGCCTGCTGGAGATGTGTGTAGGAGGGGAGAATGTCGGCGGCAGTTTTCCGGGCCAGGGCGAGGACACAAGTCTGGAGATTGCGAATCGACTCGCCGGCTTCGATGTTCGCGGATTTCAGGAATATTCTTTCGTCGGTCGCGACCTGCTCGTTCCGGCTTCTGCCTGTGTGGATTCGCTTGCCCGCATCGCCGGCTTTCTCTACCAGCCTTCTTTCGATAGCCGTATGTATATCCTCGTCTTCAGGCATGAAGATGAAGCCGCCGGCTGAAAGCTCTTTCCCGATTTCCGTCAGAGCCTTCACGATCTTTGCCCGGTCGGATTTCGAAAGCACACCGGCCTTTGCGAGTGCCGCGGCGTAGGCTCTGCTAGCCTCGACTTCTTCTTTCCACAGTCTCTTATCGAAGGGAAGAGAATCGTTGAACTCGCCCATCAGCTTAGTGACGCTTTTCGTAAATCTTCCGCCCCAGAGTTTTGGCATTTCCTGATTTACCTGACCGGAGTTAAAACTTTCTTATTAGACTTGATATCCTTCTTGAAGAGGTCGTGGAATGCTTTCCAGACCTTTCCAGGTTTGCCGTCGCCGATTGTTCGCCCGTCGTATTTTACGACCGGTGCAACAAAAAAAGAAGTACTGAAGAAAAGTATCTCCTCGGCGTTGTACGCATCGGAGATGGGAATATTCTCGACGCTTATCGCGGAAATGATTTTCCTTTTCTTCAGATATTCGGACATTTCGATCGCCCTTGCAAGAGTTGTCCCGCGCAGAATTTTCTCGGGGGGAGGTATCCGTAATATCCTATCTTTGCCGACCACCACCACGTTCTTATTGGAGCCCTCGGTGAGATTGCCTGCTGCGTCCACACCTATTGCCGAATCCGCACCGGTCGCCTTCGCCGCCAGTTCCATCAAGGCGTTTGAAAGGTAATCCACGGATTTGACCTGCGGAGATATCGGCGGTCGCATTTGTGTGGGGCTTGTTGCCGCTATCATCCCGGTCTTGAAATACCGCTCGGGAGTCGGTGAAAATTTTCCGATCACAACGTAGAGATTGGGTGAGATGACTTCGTGAGGGTAGACGCTCATGCTCCCGTGGCCGCGGGAGACAAAGAACCGTGCGATGAAATTCTTCTTACCGGACTCAACGCCGAGCCTGATCAGGAGCTGCTTCAGGTCTTCTTTCGAAAAAGGGGGCTTAATACCAATCGCGTTGGCTGAAAAAAAGAACCTTTCGAGATGCTGATCGAGCAGATA
>JAJYJD010000145.1 GCA_021789755.1 Bacteroidota bacterium | reverse complement strand
TGACCTGCGACGCGTCCGGAGTCATGCCGCCAATTGCGAAGCTTAGTCCGGACCAGGCAATTTACCAGTTCATCTCGGGCTACACTTCTAAGATCGCAGGTACCGAGGTCGGACTGGGGAAGGAACCCGAGCTGACTTTCAGCACGTGCTTCGGCGCGCCTTTCATGGTACACCATCCGAACTTCTATGCAGATATACTGAAGCGCAAGATCATCAACCACGATGTGAACTGCTGGCTTCTCAATACAGGCTGGATCGGAGGCGCATTCGGTGTCGGAAAGAGAATCAGCATCGGGTATACTCGCACACTGCTGAATGCAGCTCTCGAAGGATCCCTGTTGAAATCCAAATTTGCGACAGACCCGGTGTTCGGCTTTCAGGTACCGACGGCCTGCGAGGGTGTCCCGGCAAATATATTAGATCCGTCCGGTTCCTGGCCGAGCAAGGATGAGTATATGAAGAAGTACAAGCAGCTGGCGTCGCGCTTCGTTGAGAACTTCAAGAAGTTCGAATCGGTTTGCCCGCCCGAGGTCGTGAAAGCAGGGCCGAACGTGTAAGTTCATGTTGACCTTGCGAAGGTTTTCTCCTGCAGTGGAATTCACCGAAATTTGAGATTTTCGAGCCTTCGCAAGGTTAACCCTCCGGGAAGTTCCCGATTCCCAATCCGAAATTTGCAACAATCTCCGTTTTTGCGTAAATTTTCAGGCAAATTTTGACTTTTTTGTCGCATGTTTGAACAAATTTCCGAAAAATTCGAAGGAATCTTCCACCGGCTGAGTGGACAGGCGCGCATCTCAGATGAAAATATCTCGGATGCGGTGAGAGAAGTGCGTCGCGCACTCCTCGAGGGCGACGTCAACTACAAGGTTGCTCGCCAGTTCACGGAAGAAGTGCAGAAAAAGGCGATCGGCAAGGAAGTCGTAAAGAGCCTCAACCCCGGTCAGGTATTTGTCAAGATTGTCTACGATGAATTGGTGCAGCTGCTCGGTAGTTCGACAAGTGAGCTGGAGCTGACAGAAGACATTCCGAATGTCATCATGATTGCCGGGCTTCAAGGCTCCGGCAAGACAACTTTTGCGGCGAAACTGGCGAACCATCTCAAAGCTAAGGGTCGGTACCCTCTCCTCGTCGCGTGTGACATTCACAGGCCTGCCGCAATCGATCAGCTTGAAATGTTAGGTCAACAGATAAGCATCCCGGTCTATCTCGATCGCAATGCTTCCGCCGCGGAGATAGCCTCGAGGTCTGTAGACTACGCAAGAAAAAATGCACGCGACATTGCCATCATCGACACGGCGGGAAGACTTCATATCGACGAAGAGATGATGCGCGAAGCGGAGGCCGTTAAAAGCGCCGTCAGGCCGCACCAGATTCTCTTCGTCGTCGACTCGATGACCGGCCAGGATGCCGTGAACACGGCGCAGGAATTCAACAGAAGGTTGAACTTCAACGGTGTCGTGCTGACGAAGCTCGACGGCGATGCCAGAGGCGGTGCGGCGCTTTCGGTCAGATCGGTCGTGGAAAAGCCTATAAAGTTCGTGAGCCTCGGCGAGAAGCTCGATCAACTCGAGGTGTTTCACCCCGACAGGATGGCCTCGAGAATACTCGGCATGGGTGATGTCGTATCCTTCGTAGAGAAGGTCCAGGAACAGGTTGACGAGAAAAAAGCCGAGAAACTTGAACAGCGGCTGAGAAGGAACGAGCTCACGCTTGAAGATTTCAGGGATCAGCTGAAACAGATCAAGAAGATGGGCCCTTTGAAAGATGTGCTTTCCATGATTCCGGGAATGTCGGGTGCGGTACGCAACGCTTCGGTAGACGATAAAGCACTCGTAAGGATAGAGGCAATGATTAGCTCGATGACAATTTCGGAAAGAGAGAGGCCCAACATCATAGATGGAAGGCGGCGGAAAAGAATCGCGGCCGGAAGCGGCACGACGGTTCAGGAAATTAACAGACTTTTGAAACAATTTTCGGAAATGCAGCGGATGTTTAAGACTCTTTCCAAAGGAAAGTTTGGAAAGGCTTCTCTGGCGAACATGCGTTTCCCCCTTTAAAATGTGGAGGATAATTTGGCGGTAAGACTGAGACTACGAAAGACAGGACGAAAGAATCAACCATCTTATAAAGTCGTGGCGGCGGACTCGCGTTCGCCTCGTGACGGGCGTTTTCTCGAGACTGTCGGGACTTACAATCCGTTGAGAAACCCGGCTGAGATCAAGTTCAACGAGCAGAAGGCGTTCAAGTGGTTGAAGCGCGGTGCTTTGCCAACCGATACCGTTCGCAGCCTGCTTCGTAAATCGGGTCTGTGGTACAAATGGTATTTGACGAAGAAAGGTTTGGACGAATCTGCCTTAGCGCAGAAGTTGGCCGAATGGCAAACGGGACAGGACGCTAAGCTCGCGCGCGATGCGGAACGAAAGCAAAGACGCAGAGCTTCGAAGAAAGCGAAGAAAGCTACCGAATCTGCTCCCGCGGCCGAGGCTGCCGCTCAGCCGGGACCGACGACCGAACAGCCTGCTTGAGTTTGTCCCGATGAGCTTTGAGTATAGTTGCAGCGCGCGTTGCCGCATCATCCATCGTTCCCTGCCGGCAAGGGGGAGCGAAGGCTTGACAACGGCAGATCTTCAACTATCCTTCTCCCGTCTCTCTCGGGAAAGGAACTAGATACAGTCCGTCCATGTCCGGTGGACGGAAGGTTATCAGGCTCAGGAGAAACCCGGCTCGCCTCCCCGTCTCCGACGACGCGACGAGCCGAGCAGGAAAAGGAGGTCCGCAATGAATGACTTCGTCGATTACGTGGTAAGGAGACTGGTGGACAAACCTGATAGCGTTCAATTGACTCAGGAGGAGAAAGAGGCCAATAAGGTGGTCTTCCAGCTCAAGGTTGACCCGGAGGATGTCGGAAAAGTGATCGGCCGTAAAGGGCGGACCGCCAACGCGATCAGAACTCTGTTGAGCGCCGTCGCTGCGCGAGAAGGCAAACGCGCGATCTTAGAAATCATCGACAGGTAATTCCCCGCGCCGTTGGTTTGGCAGCAAGCTTACCGCTCCGGTCCGAAGGGAGGCGTTTTGCCCGTGACCCCCTCGGAAAAGGGAGGACTTGTCGCAAGGAAAGTGAGAATGGACGAGCTTGTGCTTATAGGTGTTGTGAGGAAAGTCCGCGGAAACAAGGGCGATCTGAAAGTCGAGTCTATGAGCGACATCCCGGAACGCTTCTCAAAGCTCGAGAACGCCTTTGTCCGGAAAAGGAACTCGGTCGAAGCGGTGAAAATGGAAATTGAAAAGAGTGAATCTGTGAACGACTATGCTGTTATTAAATTGAAAGGCGTCGATTCTTATGAGGGTGCCGAGGCGTTCCTGGGTGCAGAACTCCTCGTCCCCGAGTCTGAAAGAGCTGTCCCGCCGGAAGGAGCATATTTTGTCGATTCGCTCATCGGGATGACATTGAAAAACCTCGCTGGTGAGAAAATAGGCGTTGTCGCGGACTTGTTATCGAATTCCAGGCAAAATGTCCTTACGATAAGAATGGATAACGGTTTTGAATTTGATCTTCCTTTTGTGAGCGCGTTCATCAAAGGAATCGATGAAGTGTCGAGAGAAATTACTGTTGAACTGATCGAGGGGATAATCGAAGATACGATGTCCAAATCGCAGAGGCATGTCCGTGAGAATTGATGTGGTGACCGCATTTCCGAAGATGCTGGTGAGCCCGCTTAATGAGAGCATGTTGAAGAAGGCGCAGGAAAGGAACGTGCTCGAGATCGTTTTGCACGACCTGAGGGATTTTGCCCACGATAAACACAAGACGGTGGACGATTCTCCGTACGGCGGAGGTGCCGGGATGGTTTTAAAACCCGAACCGGTCTTCGAGGCTGTCGAGACGCTTCTAGCCGAGCGGACGTATAACGACGTCGTTCTCCTGACTGCGGACGGGGAGACCTTCACACAGGCAATTGCCAATGAGCTTTCGTTGAAAGAAAATATTGTCGTGATTTGCGGTCATTACAAAGGCGTCGATGAACGCATCAGGCAGGGGTTGGTCACCCGAGAAATTTCTGTAGGAGATTATGTCTTGACGGGCGGAGAGATTGCCGCACTCAATGTGATCGATGCTGTCGCCAGGCTTCTGCCGGGGGCGCTCGGAGACAGCGAGAGCGCACTGAACGACTCGTTTCAGACAGGCTTGCTCGATTCACCCCAATACACCAGGCCCGCAGATTTTAGAGGGATGAAAGTGCCGGAAGTGCTTCTCGCAGGTGACCACGAAGAGGTGAGGAAATGGCGCGAAGAGAAGAGTATTGAAAGGACTTCAAAGCGAAGGCCGGATTTAATGGAAAAATTTTTATCTGACCCTGGTGCAGATATAACACGGGCTCAAAAGAACGAGAACATGGAGAACAAAAAATGAACAAGATATCTTTAGTTGAAGCAGCGCATCTCAAAACCGACCTGCCTCCGTTTAAACCCGGAGACACCGTGAATGTCCACTTTCGTGTCATCGAAGGTGACAAGGAACGTATTCAGGATTTTGAAGGGATTGTGATCAGCCGGCGCGGAGCCGGGTTGAAAGAAACCTTCACCGTCCGCAAGATTTCCAACGGCGTCGGAGTTGAGAGAATTTTTCCCGTTCACTCCCCACGCATCGCCAAGATAGAAATGGTTCGCGGCGGAAAGGTAAGGCGCGCGAAACTTTTCTATTTGAGAGATCTGGCAAGCAAGGCAGTGCGTCAGAAGACCACCTAACCATCGGGAGGGAAAGTGATTCAGTCAAACGGATCCCGCGAGAGCGGATCGAATTTGACGACCATCGGACGACCGGTCGCGGGCGAGATGCTGGAATTGCGTGACATGGACGCATTCGCCGGACTGGAGGACATCTTCGAGAAGGTCAGGACCGGTGAAAGGCTGACCCGCGACGATGGCCTGAGGCTCTATAATACGAACAACCTTCTCGGTCTCGGTTATCTGGCAAACATGGTTCGGGAAAAGATCAACGGCTCCAATACTTATTTCGTGAAGAACTACTACCTGAACTATACGAATATCTGCGAGCTCGACTGCAAGTTCTGCTCCTTCTACCGGAAGGAAGGCCAGGAAGGGGCATTCCTCATGAGTCTCGATGAGATCTTCAAGACGGTCGCGAGCGATAAGGATAACATCACAGAGATGCACATGGTCGGCGGCCTCCATCAGGGGCTCTCGTACGACTATTATCTTGACCTTCTACGCGGCATAAAAAAGATCGACCCGAGGATACACATAAAGGCCTTTACCGCCGTGGAGATAGATTTCTTCGCGCGACTGTACGGATTCACGGTTGAGAGAGTGCTTCTCGATTTCAAGGCGGCGGGTCTGGATGCGATGCCGGGAGGCGGCGCGGAAATATTCAGCGAGCGCGTCCGCGCAAAAATGTTCGCCGACAAAATCGGCGCGGACGAGTGGATAAGCGTAATCAAGACGGCACACAGGCTCGGGATCCCATCCAATGCCACCATGCTCTACGGGCATATGGAAAAGATCGAAGAGAGAGTCGATCACCTCATCCGCCTCCGTGAAGTCCAGGATGAGACGATGGGTTTCTTCGCGTTCATTCCTCTGGCTTACCATCCGCACGTGGAAGACTCTACCCAATGGGCGACCGGTGTGGATAACCTGAAGAGCATAGCGGTCAGCAGGCTGATGCTGGACAATTTCCCGCACATCAAGGCGTACTGGATTTCAATGGGACCGAAAGTAGCCCAGGTCAGCCTCGGCTTCGGGGCCGACGATCTCGACGGAACGGTACGGGACGAGCGGGTTTTCCGCATGGCCGGTGCGTCCACTGAAACATCGTTGACGAAGCGGCAGCTTGTGAAATTGATAAAGGATGCGGGAAGAATCCCGATCGAACGCGATGCGCTGTACAATACATTAGAGAGTTTTGCCTGAGCCAAAAGCCGGGCAATGAACAGGTGTTGAAAATGTCGGATCCAAAAAGTCTTTCCAGAAAGAAAAAACTCGGGGCAGTAAGCTTTCTTAACACTAAACCACTGATCTATGGGATTGAAAGGAATCTTTTCCCTCACAATTTCGAGCTGATCAAAGCTATCCCTTCGTCTCTTGCGGTCCAACTGAATGCTGGAAACCTGGACGTCGCGCTGATACCCAGCATTGCCTACGCCAAGAACAGCCCTTCACTGAAGATCGTGCCGGAATGTGGGATCATCGCTCACGGCCCGGTGAACAGCATAAGGCTTTATTTCAATAAGGACCTTAAGAGCATACGGACAGTCGCGCTCGATATCAGTTCCATGACTTCAGTGGTACTGACAAAAATCATACTTGCCGAGAAATACGAGATCAAGCCGGAGTTCATCGCGGCGAATCCGGATATCAAGAAAATGCTGGCATCTGCTGATGCAGCTCTTGTAATCGGGGACACGGCCCTTTTCAAAACCCGTTCGACTGACGTTAATTATATCGACCTCGCAGAAGAATGGCTGGATATGACCGGTTTGCCCTTCGTTTTCGCAGTGTGGGCCGGAAGATCAGGAGCGATCACTCTGGACGATACACAGGCGATAATTTCCTCGAAGAATCTCGGATTGGACAATATCGATGCCGTATGCAGAGCGGCTGCTGAAGAGTACAACGCGGATTTCAATCTGGTCAGGTCATACCTGACTGAGAATGTCCAGTTCAATCTTGGGGAAGAGGAAGTCGCCGGTATGAAACAATATTTTGAGCTTGCATACTACCACGGTGCGCTTGAATATCTTCCGGGTCTCAATTTCTATCCTCTGGAGTCGACAGCGGAAGAGCCGCCCCGCCTCAACTAATCAACTGTAACAATTCGCCGCTTTTTCGTAGATTCCTTGGGAAAAGGAGCTTTTAAAATGAAATTCTTGCTTTCATTTCTCCTGGTGTGCTGTTCGCTTGCAACGGCGTCGACCGCAGCGGCTCAGGAGGGCGATTCAAGTCATGCGGGTCAGGGTGGATTGATAGACTCTTTGAAACATGAAATGAAGAACCTCGAGCATTCATATTTTTTACTCAAGCAGAGGACCGACTCTACACGTGAATTCAGCGCGGCAGACCGGATGGAGCTGGATAAGCTTTCCCAGTCACTTACGTCGGTCGCGGAACAGATCAAACAGCTGACAAGAAACGCCGCAAGCATCGCTGACGATGCCGCCGATATTTACGATGTCCAGGACGCCAATGTGTATAATGGCGATTACACCCTTAATGAGGACGAAGTCGTAAGAAAAGATATCAAAGTTTTGAATGGAGATGCTTTCATACACGGGACACTTAAAGGAAGCATAATCGTCGTAAATGGTGATGCGTACGTACGAAAGAGTGCCACAGTTACGGGGGATGTTGTCGCAGTCAACGGGAAGGTACATGTCAGTAGAGACGCCACCGTCGAGGGGAGCGTTATCGAGCGGGGCAGCGGCGAGCTGGAGGCAAGACGAAGTATCACCAGGAGACTGCATCTTACCGAGAACCCGGACATATGGCAGGATCATGATTTTCTTTTCGAGAAAATAGCGCTCAATTACAACAGGGTCGAGGGCCTTTTCCTGGGGCTTGGCCAGGAGAAAGAGTATTTCTGGAGCGGCGCTGAGGATTTTTCTCCGTATGGTTTTGTGGGCTACGCTTTCGCGCTTCACAGATGGAGATATCAGATCGGACTCGACAAATGGTTCGGGAACGAAAACAGGTTTGAAGTAGGGTTGGAGGGCCACTCACTTACCGATTCGAAAGACGACTGGATCATCGGCCCGAAGGAAAACCTGCTGTACTCAGTCCTGGCGAAGGAAGATTTCATGGACTATTTCTCGAGGGACGGCATGTCGTTCCACGTGGCCCAGTACTACAGGATGAACTCCAGGATCACACTCAGTTTCGATATCGACAAATACTCTTCGCTCTCGAAAAACACAAACTGGTCTATTTTCGGTGGAGATAAATCGTTTCGCCCCAACCCCCCGGTTAAAGAGGGATGGATTAGAAGCGTAGTAGTCGATTTGCAGCACCGGGGATTCTCCGGCGATACAAGGCGGACGGGTTGGATGGCAGAACTCCGGGGAGAGACCACCGTCAGCGGTGTCTCTGACTTCCGGATGCTTACGGCAAGCGTGGTCCGCTATCAGCCTCTCTTCAGAGGACTTCAACTGAACATGAGACTGAAGGCCGGAACGTCGGGAGGAGTCCTGCCGCCGCAGCGATCCTACCAGATAGGCGGGTTCAATACTTTGAATGCATTCCCGTACAAGGAGTTTTCCGGCAACAGGCTTATCCTGTTTAACGCAGAGATGTTGTTCAACCCGTTGCTGTTCCGGCATTCAAATTTCTTCCCGATCAATACGGTGACTTTAATCCTTTTCGGCGACATCGGGCAGGTAAAGGACGCCGGTTCGGCCGCGCTTACAAGCGGCTGGAACTTGATTAATTCAAAAGACTTCAAATCCGATTTTGGAATCGGACTCGGGAACGGTTCCGGCAGTTTCAGGATCTACCTTGCATGGAGAACCGATATAAGTGAGTCTCCGACATTTGGCATTCAG
>JAJYJD010000144.1 GCA_021789755.1 Bacteroidota bacterium | reverse complement strand
GGTCACGCGGATACCGGTCAAGCAGTCCGTCCAGCTCCGCGAGTGAGCCTGCATAATCACCCTTCCATGAAAGCACTGTGGCATATCCGACAAGGGCATCGAAGTAGCCATGATTCATAGTGAGGACCTCTTTGTAAACGGCAAGTGAAGAATCCAACATCCCGTTCCAGCTCAAGTCCCTTGCGAGGAACGTCCCCGCTTCAAGGTCCCGGGGATTATTCAGAAAAAGCGACCGGTAGATTTGAACGGCTGAACGGTAGTCGTGCTTTGATTCCAAAGCCTTTGCACTATCCAGGAGATCAATTCTTGAGATGTTCATGACCTGCTGTGAAACGGCCGTACCCCAGAAAAGAAGAAGAGGTGCTGCGACCATGACCAGGACCTTCATTGACGCCGGCAATCTCTAAAAGGTCGATCTTTTCGGCCGGGCGAGAACGATCTTTACCCTGACCAGAAGTTCCTGCGGGCTGAACGGTTTCGTGATGTAATCCTCCGCCCCGATTTCCAGTCCCCTGACTATCTCCTGCTCGGTAGACTGGGCCGTAAGAAGAATTACAGGGATTGCTCTTAACTTCCTGTCGTTCTTGAGATTCATGAGCGTCTCCAAACCGTTCATTACCGGCATCATTACATCCATTACGATCAGATCTGGTACGATTTCTCCGGCCAACTCAAGTCCCCTCCGGCCGTCTTCGGCGACCGTGACTTCGAAACCCGCGCTGAGCAACTTGAATTTCACCAGAGAAGCGATCTCCTTCGTGTCCTCTACGACCAGCACTTTTTGCATTGCCATAAGCTAAACCACACGGAGGTGAAAATCTACAAAATGGTGCCCGGGTTATCCGGACTCCTAACTTTCTGCGGCGCAAACAATCAGATACGCGGAATATTCCCGACAATCATTAAATTATGTGAAAAAAGGATCCAGATGCTTGATGAGATTATCGAGATAGCCAGAAAAGCCGGAAGATTCCTGAAAGAAAACGAAGGCAAGATATCCGAGGTAAAAGAAAAGGGTTCTTTTGCAAACCTCGTTACAGATATCGACAAGGGCTCCGAGGCGCTGATCAAGACTTTCATCAACGAGAAGTTCCCAGACCACGGGATCCTTGCTGAGGAGAGCGGGGCTTCATTACCCACGGCGGAATACCGATGGCTGATAGACCCCCTGGACGGCACGACGAACTTCACCCACGGCTTTCCCGTCTACTCCGTTTCGATCGCAGTCGAACAGAAAGGTGAGCTCATTGCAGGCGCGGTGTACGATCCAAACTTCGGCGAACTTTTCTATGCAGAGAAAGGGGGCGGTGCATTTATGAACGGGATGAAGCTCCAGGTCACAATGACCGACAAACTCGAGAAGTCGATGCTGGCCACAGGGTTCCCATACGACGTGAGAAATAACCCTTTCAAGTGTGTGCAGCACTTCGAGGAATTTCTCGTCAGGGCACAGGCTGTCCGCCGACTCGGCTCCGCTGCCCTGGACATCTGCTATGTCGCTGCAGGGAGGCTGGATGGATTCTGGGAAGTGAATCTTCACCCGTGGGACACCGCTGCGGCGGTGCTCATCACGACCGAGGCGGGCGGGAAAGTCACTGGCTTCAACGGCGAGAAATATTCGATATACCAGAGAGACGTCGTCCTTTCGAACGGCATGATCCACGACGAGATGCTCGAGGTGATAAAGAAGAATCTCTGAGTTTACTCGAGGACAAAGCTGCCGTCCGCTTCCATCCCCACTTTATCTGCCGAGCTGACGAATATTTTCTCACTGCTGTTGAACGGGATCTGTATCGCCCAGTCACCCTTTCGGTTTCTTGCTTCGCTTCCGAACAGCTTGCGGCTTCTCTTCTCAGTGAATCGCTCTACGAATACCCACCCGAAGTACGCTTTCGAAGACCGGAGCAGGAATGCCGGGACGCGTTCCTCGAAACCTATTTGAACTTCCCCGACCGTCGTCTCAACAAACCCGGCCTTGACGAGGCGAACGGCAAAAACATCGGTCAGGTCTTTCCCCTCGAAGAGCAGGTCGTGCACATACCGCTTTACGTTTTTTCCGCTAATGATCTCGTCGATTGCCGCGACGATTTTGTCATCGCTCTTCATCCCGCGGAACGATCAGCGCCGGCCGGCTGCCTTTGCCGCGCCTACGTGAGTTTTCGGCGAAAACATATTCTTGGTCACCGACAGGATTTTGCCTTCCCTATCGATGACAAACGTCACCCTGTTTGCAATGTTAAAGAGGCCGTTGTAGACACCGAACAATTTTGCCACTCTGCCCCCGGTGTCCGACAATAACTCGAAAGGGAGCCGGTGTTCCCTCCTGAAGCTCTCATGGCTCTCGATGGTGTCTGTGCTGACTCCCACGACTCTGAGGTTCAATTCCCCCAATAATGTAAACTCATCCCTGAAACCGCAGGCTTCGGCCGTACATCCAGGCGTGAAATCTTTCGGATAAAAATAGAGCACGAGATTGCCGTCACTAAGGTTGTCGCTCAGGCGGAACGTCCCTCCGCCGGTCGACGGAAGTTCGAAGTCAGGTGCTTTATCTCCAATTTTCAACTTCATATTATTCTCAACAAAGGGAGGACTGAATTGATTCCTGCGACGCCGGTTTAGATTTCCCGGTAAGCAGAGTAGGAACTAATCTGCGGTGCTATTCACCCTTAAGGCTGTCCAGAGCCACACGAGCCTGTTTGCAGGCATTGTCGTCCCCGTTCAAACGTAGAACGCTTTCAAAATCCGTTATGGCTTTCCGCTTCATCCCGAGGCGCTCGTAAAGCGAACCCCTGCCATAATAAGCCCGTGTCATCAGGATGCTCGGTTGTCCCATCTCAATCGCCTTGCTGTAATCGGAAATCGCAAGGTTGTAGTTCACCTTGAGAGCTGCGTAAGATTCTCCCCTGTAAAAACGTATGTACGCAAGACTTAAAAACCTGCCCGAGTCCGATGCAGGATAGCGAGCGAATGAACGGTCGGCATACCGAATTACTTCAGCGTAATCATGCAGCTTGTAGCAGGCATGGCACAACGTCCGGACGAAACTCAAATTCCCGGGATACCGGTCGTGCAATTCGAGCGTAAGTTTTGCTACTTCATCGTACTCCTTCTTATTCGTGTAAACTATCTCCGCAAGAAACGAGGCGGCTTCGACTTTGGAATAATTCCCGAACCTGGCCGCCTTCTCTAACTGGGTTATCCCTTCCCGTTCGTTTCCGCTGATCCCAAGGATGAGGGCAACCGGCTTCAGGTACCAAGGCAGGTGTGCGGCATAGTAATTAAATGCTCCGATCCCCGAATAAGCATCGTAGAAATCCGGATCAAGCTCGATCGCTTTTTCCAGCACTTTCCTGCTTTTCACCCCGTCAGACAACAGGCCGAGCCAATCGCTGCCGTTCGCTTCATACCTGGATCGATAGACAAGAGCACCGGCATAATCGAAAAGACCTTCGACGTTGTCCGGGTTCACCTTGAGTTCCTTCCTGGAAAGCTTGCAGGCAATATCGACTGTCTTTTTATACTCCTGCCATACGCTGTCAGGCGAGTCGAAGCACTCTTCAACAAGCATCTTTGAGTAGATGCCGCATTTGTAGATGTATCCCTGGGGCAAGTCCGGGTAAGCTGAAATCATGCTGTCCGCCGTCATCAGAGCGTCGTCGAACCTGTAATTGTACGTTTGATGGGCAGCAGAGTCCATCATAACCTGCATTCTCTGAGGTAGGACAGGCTGCCGAGTCGCTCGGCCGGGTTGACAAATTCCGACAGTGGATGAAACGACAAGTGCGGCAAGCAGGGAGAGAAATTTTGCTGCCAAGATTATCTTTCTAAATTTTTTTGTAACCGAAATGGACTCTTTTGCCGTGGACCAGGATCGGGCACTTCACGAGATCAGGATCGCTCGACATCAGATCGATCAGCTCCGGTTTGCCAAAACTCTTACCGGCCAATCCGAGTTCTCTGCAAGGTTTGGAATGGTTGTTAAAGTACTCATCCGGATGATCCTCGTCGACGTTCTTTTCGAGAAATTCCCTGGATGGCGGGTCCTTGACAGTGTCGACTTCATCGAATGAAATCCTCACTTTCGACAGGTATTGTTTTCCATTTTTTCAGGTGCCGCACGTCGATCTCTGGTACATCACGATACGTCTTATGTGATTCTCTCCTTGATCAGCCCGATTTCTGGCGGCTTGCGGTCGGAGAACTTGTAGGCTGAAGTGATTTCCTCCTCAGCTGCGCCGGCGGATTCTGCAGTGTTTGCATGGACAAGAGCCAATATGTCGCCTCTCCAAACCTTATCGCTGATTTTTTTCAAAAACGTGACCCCGACGACGGGATCTACCAGGTCATCAACTTTTAATCTTCCTCCTCCCAGCTTGACGGAGGCCATGCCGACGCGGTAAGTATCGATCGATGTTACGTAGCCACTCCCGGGAGCTTTCACTTCCTTAACGATCCGCGGTTTACGATATTTCCCGGGATTTTCGACTACCGTCACGTCTCCGCCCTGAGCGCGAACCATTTCAATGAATTTTTCATAACCAGCTCCCGAGACGAGCGCTTTCTTCACCCGCTTCACGGCAGCGGGGAGAGCCTCACCGGAACACAACGACACCATTTCAGAAGTCAGCCCCACTGTAAGTTCGATCAGGTCGCACGCCTTGCACTCGCCGCGAAGTACTTTAATAGATTCGACTACTTCGTTCCAATTGCCGACTTCACTCCCGAGCGGCTGATTCATGTCGGTTATATACGCGGCCACTTTCTTGCCATAGAGTTTTCCAACTTTCACCATTTTCTTCGCAAGCGTGCGGGCGTCGGCAGACCTTTTCATGAAGGCGCCGCTGCCGACTTTTATATCCAATACGAGTGCATCTATGCCCTCGGCAAGCTTCTTGCTCATTATGCTCGATGCGATGAGCGGTATGGACTCGACCGTCGCCGTAACGTCCCGAAGCGCGTAGAGCTTCCGGTCGGCGGGAACGAGGTCGTCCGACTGAGCGCTCATCACCAGGCCGACACGGCCCAGTATCTTCTTGTATTCGTCGATTGACATCCTGGTTCTGAAGCCGGGGATGGATTCCAATTTATCAACGGTTCCGCCGGTGTGCCCCAGTCCCCTCCCTGAGACCATCGGCACCTTCACACCGCAAGCCGCTGCAAGCGGCGCGAGCATGAGCGAAATCTTGTCGCCGACGCCGCCGGTCGAGTGTTTATCCGCTTTACAGCCGGGGATGTCGGAGAGGTCGACGACGACACCGGTGGACATCATGGCCTGTGTGAGGTAGAGGAGCTCTTCGTCGCCCAAGCTTGAAAAAAATATCGCCATAAGGAGCGATGAGACCTGATAATCCGGAATGCGGCCGGACGTATAACCGTTGACGAAGAACTCGATTTCCTCTTTCGAAAGATGATTGCCGTCGCGCTTCTTGCGGATTATCTCATATGCCGTGAGCATCAGTGATTCAGAAACTTCTCCAGGAAGAACAGCCCCACAATAGTCTTGGCATCCACGATTTCATTTCTCCTTACCATCTCGAAGGCCTCTTTGGCAGGGATGACTTTCAGCGAAAGTCCAAGCTCCCCTTCCTCCAGCTCCTGCTTTCCGTCATGGAGGTTGCGCGCGATGAAAATGTGAAGCTTCTCGGTGCAGAATCCCGGAGTGGTGAAAATTGCGGTCAGTTTCTCGAGCCTGTCGGCTTCATAACCCGTCTCTTCCTTCAACTCCCGACGAGCACATGATTCGGGGGGTTCGTTCGGCTCGAGCTTACCGGCCGGGAGTTCGTAGATATGCTCCTTCAGCGGGTAGCGATACTGGTAAACAAGAACGATTCTCCCGTCGTCAAGAAGCGGAAGGACAACTGCGCCGCCGGAATGTTCGGCGACTTCGCGAATCCCTCTGTTCCCCGATTCATACTCGACTTCGTCGACGATTGTGTTGAAGACTCGGCCGCGATATACAACCTTGTGACTGATGACTTTGAGCGACATTGATTGTCCCGTTCAGAGTTTAGCCGGATCGGCAACTTTGCGGCTACCCGGTTTGACGATAGGAATATTTTCCATGCACAGCGGGCAGGCTTCGGGTTGATATACCGGGACCTCCATTTTCAGCAGGGGAAAGAATTTCGCGCCGAAATCCACAGGCTCACGGCTTCTGTCGACTATCGAGGCGACCCCGACAACTATTCCGCCGCGCGCCTTCACGAGATCCACAACCTCCTGCACGCTTCCGCCGGTTGTGACGACATCCTCGCAGACAAGGACGCGCTCGCCTGCCTTCACTTCGAAGCCGCGGCGAAGGATCATCGTCTTGTCCTCGCGCTCGGCAAAAATTCCGCGCACGCAGAGCTGCCGGGCAACCTCCTGGCCGACCATGATCCCTCCGATAGCCGGAGCAACGACAACCTCCACTCTCATGTCCCGGAAGTGCAGAGCGATCTCTCCGCACAGGATCTCATTATAACTGGGATATTGAAGGACCCTGGCACATTGGAAGTATTCCGGGCTATGCAGTCCGCTCGTAAGCCGGAAGTGACCGTGCTGAAGGGCCTCCGTCGATTTGAACAGATCCAGTATCTTTTCCTTTTCCATCACTCGTCAGTCTTTCGTAATTGCGCGAAGGCAGTCTCGTGAGAAAGTGTCGAGGAACGCCGCTAGGCCACGACAAACTTTTCTATTTTCCCGGCAAGATCGAAGTCCATCGCGGTCAGGCCCTCTTCGCTATGTGTGGTAAGGATTATTCTGACGCGATTGTATTCGATAGTGATATCGGGGTGGTGCTGGACTCTCTCGGCTTCGAGCGCGATCTTCACGACAAAACCCATAGCCTCCGAGAAATCCTTCAGTTTAAAATCCTTCCTGATCGAATCATCAACAAGCTGCCAGCCCGACAGGTTCGACAGCCGCGCATCTATCTCCTGTTTCTTCAGTTTCATATCCTGCTCTCCTGTGAATGTTGTGAATCCCGGCTCACCCGTAGAGCTCCATCTCGACGAGCTCGGACACGATATGTCCGATAGTGATATGGCCTTCCTGTATCCTCTGCGTATTCTCGGAAGGAACCACGATGGGGAGGTCGCACCGCGACTTCAGTTTTCCGCCGTCTTTTCCGAGGAGCCCGATGACTTTCATCCCGTTTTCATGTGCTTTGTCCGCCGCCCGGATAATGTTTTCAGAATTTCCGCTGGTGGAAATGCCTACGAGCACATCGCCCTTCCTCCCGAGAGCTTCGACGAGTCGTGCAAACGTATTTTCGAAACCTATGTCGTTGCCCCCCGCAGTGAGCGCGGATGTGTCGGTGGTAAGGGCAATAGCCGGAAGTCCCTTCCTTTTTATTTCATGATTAAGGCGGATAGTGAATTCCGTGGCAATATGCTGTGAGTCGGCCGCGCTCCCGCCGTTTCCGCAAAGTAAAATCTTGTTGTCATTTTTCAGTGCATCTCTGATAATCGTCACTGCACGAGAGATATCTTCAAAACACGAATTCAGTATTGCCTTCTTCGTTGCCGCACTTTCCTCGAGAGATTCCCTGATAAATTTCGTGCGATCTACCACTATACGATTACTCCTTTCAGCTCTTTAAAGTGGACGGCTCGGGCGAATTCTTTCAATTTGTCCGAGTTGCCGTCTTTCTCAAAAAAATTACCCGTGACTATGAACGATGCACCTGCGCTGGCCAGCTCGTGAGCCTTCTCCGGTGTCCTTATTCCACCACCTACGACGACAGGCAAGCTGACGGATTTCGACACCATGTGAATCATTTCCCTGGGCACACTTTCCAGCGCGCCGCTTCCTGCCTCGAGATAGACCAGCTTGATGCCGAACATCTCCGCGGCCATGGCAAAGGAGGCCGCTATCTCCGGTTTCTCCCGCGGGATTGGAAAGCTGTCCGACATAAAATGAGCGGTCGTAAATTTTCCCGATTCCACGAGCAGGTACGCAGTGGAAATTGTCTCAAGGTTGTGCTGCCTGATGAGCGGGGCTGCATGTACGTGATTGCCTACAATGAGGTCTGTGTTCCTCGATGCGAGGACCGTCAGGAAGAGAATCGCGTCAGCCTGCCCTGATATCTGGAACAGGCTTCCCGGGAAAATTATCACGGGTACTTTCGAGTATTTCTTTATTTCTCCCAGAGACTTTTCGAAGACGTCGCGCGTCATGAGGCTGCTGCCGACCAGGAAGGCATCGACACCCGAATCCTGCGCGTGTTTGACAATATTGCCCGTGTTTTCATTCGCAAGTTTGTCGGGGTCCAGCAGCTGCAGGAACCCGGCGCCCTTTCGTTGGCGGATATCAAGAAGGTAGTCGAAAGTTTTCATTGGCCTCCTATTTTAATGGCTGCGTCTCCAATCGGTTCAGGAAATATGCGCGTAGAAGTTCATCCTGGACTGCAGACGATGTACACTACAAAATCTCAACAGGCATTTTTCTCTTTTTCCCGGTTCGGCCGAAATCACCGTCAAAACTGACAACTGCCAGGCCATACATCTACGAGACCGAATATTGAAAAGCGTCATCGAAATCCAGGTTGAACCTCTCTGCATTCTCAGTTACGTGCCCCAT
>JAJYJD010000143.1 GCA_021789755.1 Bacteroidota bacterium | reverse complement strand
GAGGCAAGGTGACAACAGCAGTTCTGACATCGGCATTCGCGCGTTTCATTCACGCCGTCAGGGATTTTCTCAAAGGAGTTTTCTCAGACCACAGCAAAGGTCCGCGGTGCTGCTAGTGCTCATCCAGCTATCATTTGCTAATCCCGTCAATGAAAAATTTGGCGATGTGATCATTCCAACAATAATTTTAGCCGCACATTGTTCGCTAAAATTAGTTGGAATGGCACTAGGACCGCGATCTTAAATCCCCGCCAGGCGCTAAGGCTCCCCGCAATTACCACGCTCGCGTAAATCAATCCGAAACAATGGCTCATAGCGGACACAGTTTAGTAGGAGTCCTTTTGTAGCCGACATAGAACTTTATAAAAGAATATCGAAATTAAGCAGGCGTCGTCTCGCCTTCGAATCGTCACTGGAAGCATCCATGCTAATCCGCTTTGCCTCCCAATTTCCTCCACATTTCATTCCACACCGGCATGTCACCAAAGCGGCGACGAACCGGGCTACAGGAATCGTGCAAACATTGCACCCTTCCCGGTAATTTGTGCATGGCCAGAAGATGGCGGGCGCAATTTCCCAATAGAACAGCCTGGGAATTACGGCACGCCGGATGAATAACTATTCATAAAAAAGGAGAAATAATGTTTGTGAGAAAGAGCTTAGGATTGCTGGTGGTCTCCTTGGTCATGTTTGGATGCACGAAATCGATGAACCCGCTGTCATCGTCGTCCAACCCGGGCAACGTAACAATGTCCGTCGTCTTCTCAAACACGGGAAGCACGGTCGGGTTCATGAAAGGGAGTTCATCCGGAGCCGTCGATTCCATCCGCATCGACAGCGCCATCGTCGTACTCAGCAGGATTCACTTTGAATCGAATATAGATACGGTCACGGTGGATACGTCGGGTGATGTCCCGGACCTCAACGTGGATAGTTACGATTCAAGTGTGACGCTCAAGGGCCCGTTCGTGATTCACGTCCGCGATACAGTGGCAATTAACTTCGCGAGCCAGACACTTCCCGCCGGAACATACACCGGCGTTAAATTCAACGTAAACAAGGTCGGCATGGGAGAGAGGTACGAGGACAGCGACCATTTCAACGGAATGGGCTCCGGTTCACAGAGCGATAGCGCGGTCTCCAACTACTACAGTATCGTGGTTTGGGGAGCAGTGTATAAAGATAGCGTGTGGGTACCTTTTGAATTCAAAGACAACCAGAATCTTGAATTCAAAGTCAAGGGTACGTTCACAATTTCGAGCCCGACATCTGCGATCAACATAGCACTTAACTTCAACATGGGTTCATGGTTTACCAACCCTTACACCGGCGCCGTTCTCGATCCGACAATCACTTCGTTTGATAACCAGCTGTTGATTATGCAGGCGATAAGATTCTCATTCAACGACGGTCGCTGCGGACGTGAGGACGATTTTCGAAATTGGGGAGATTGATTTGCCCCATGATGACAATTAACGAAGGCAACTGAAACCTTAAACGCCATAGTCTCAGTAGCTCCAGGTAACAAAGCAGAAACGAAGCCTGCCACCCCCCTCCGGCGGGCTTCGTCTTTTTTATATCCGGACTAATGTCGGCGCGGATGCGCATCCGGAGTGATGAAGAATCTCCGCGGGATTCCTTCCAGCCCTTTCATGTCCGGTGTGGCCTTCATCATTTTGTAATCGACACAAGGATCGGGTCTGACCATCATGACAGAGTGTTTGGTATTTCCGATCACGACACCATCGGACTCAATCCTGGGCTGTGAACCAGGGATCTGCAGCAACTCTTCTCGCAGCCGATTCCCGGTAAACTCAAAAACGCCGTGTTTTGAATCTGTCGGTGCCATCAAGCGGCGGCATTTCCGACAAAGACGAACAACAGGATCAGGACGGTTTTCATAAAGAATCCTCCTGTCTCCGAAGGTTATGATTTCCGTTCATTTATTTTTGACCGGCATTGCTGAGTACTTCCTCACCATCATCTTAGCGTACCGGACCATTTCTTCAGGACCGTATTGGAACTGCCTGGACCTGTCCAAAAAGTCCTGATATGACTTGAGGGCTTTCTGGTATTCCTTCATTCTGTCGAAGTACATTCCGGCATCGAATTTCTTCACCATTTCCTGATATGCTTCCGAGATCTTCATGGCATCGATCATTTCCATTTTGTACTTCCCTGCCAATGTGGTATCGCTCGCCATTTCGGTCGAGTCAGGTTTCAGTCTGTAAGTGAAAGGGATGATGACCCAAACGGACACCGGATTGTCCCTGTACATTGCGGGGCTGAACTTGTATTTCATCGCGGCGTCAAGAGAAGGTTTATCGAATATCCCGTCGCTGCTTTTCATGAGAATCGCTTTCCTGACATCGCCCTTCGTATCGATCAATAATTTCACGATCACTCTGCCTTCGACACCGGCTTTTTTCGCTTTTTCCGGGTAGACGGGAATCGTCTGCGAAATGATTCGCGGCATCTGGTCCACATTCACGAAGTCCGGTGGTGCTCCCGAAGTATCCTGCGAGCTCGAAGCGGAATACAAAACACCTGTGTGAAGGAGGGGAGTCTCGCTGGTATCCTGCGCCCGAAGGGACACAGAAAACGAGAGCACCACAGCACACAGCAGGATCGTTCTAATTCTTAAATTCATTTTACACCTCCCTTTATTTCCCGAATCAACGCCGGATAAACCAGCTGAGTCGGCATTCTATAAACCACCGCCGCCGGCGGCGCCTGCAAAATCGCATTTATCTGTTTCTGATGGATATCCTCCTGCATCACGAAGCCGAACGTGAACGAGACGACGAGAAGGACGACGGCAACCGTCGACAAGACATAGACCGGAAGGTTCAAACGATAACTCAGCGGATTTGTTTTCCGCACCCTTTGCGCTCTTCTCATGATCGCATCATCGAGGTCATCCGGGTACGGCAGTTTCCCCTCGTTGGCAAGCGCGCGGAGCTTGACCGCCGAGCTGAAGAAATCCTGACAATCTTTACATCCGTACAGATGAGAGAGAGTTGTTTCGTCAAAGCCCTCTTCCCTGTCCAGAAAAACGCTCAACTGTTCCTGCACGTAATCGCAGTTCATATTTTCAATCTCCATATAATTTCCTGTAAATGGCGGCGGCCTGTTTTCTCGCCTTGAACAGCTTCGACTTCACGGCAGGTACCGTAATATCGAGCGCCTGCGCGATCTCGTCGTAGCTCATTTCGTTCCATTCCCTGAGGATCAGTATCTCTCTGTAATCGATCGACATTCTAACGAGCAGACTCTCAACGACGACCGGCGCGTCATGCATGTCAGGATCCACGGCTTCCGTCGCGGGGACCGAGTCGCTTTCGTAACCGATGTTCGAAAATTTTCCCTTGTCCCTGATGACATTGAGGCATCTGTTCCTTGCTGACCTGAACAACCACACCTTGACCGGGAGCTCACCGTCAAACCTGACCGGGCTCTCAAAGAACCTGAGAAAGACCTCCTGAACGACATCCTTGGCTTCGTCCACATCGTTCAGCACCCGGCAGCAGAAGTTGTAGATCCCGGCTTTGTGCCGGCTGTAGACTGCCTCGAAATCACTTTTCATTTCCGGATCGAGCACGCTTTCCCTTCTTCAGACTTTCGTGCAATTTGTTTCACCGCTGAATCCTCCGCACGATCTGGGGAGTTACCAGATGAGAAACCGAGGACTCGTATATAACCCGCCAGCACGACAAAAGTTGCCCTCAAACTTTCAAATTCTGCCGATAAAAATCAATTTCTACCGCACGATAGCGTGAGTTCGCTTCAACAGGGCACCGGCTCTCGTCTTAGGAGGCTTTTGCTCTTTGCTCTTTACCTCTTGACTTCTTAACCCATTCTTACATTGTCTTTGACACGTCTCCCCGATAAATTGAGAAAAAGGCAGGGCATATCTTGAAAATCCAGAAGAAATCCTCTGATAAGGCATCTCACATACGTGAACTCACTCCGGAGCAGTTGACCTGGCGTTGCCCGGAGAACGAACTGAAATTCAAATCAACCGCCGAACTTGAGCCGATCGATTCAATTATCGGTCAGGAGCGCGCGGTCAAAGCGCTGCAGTTCGGCGTCGAGATAAAGAGTCCCGGATACAATGTCTTCGTCAGCGGGCTCGCGGGGACCGGCAGGTTGACGACTATCAAGCGGCTCCTCGAAGAAATCAGCGTCGAATGCACGCCGTCGCCGGACAGAAGTTATGTATACAACATCAAGGAACCTGACAACCCGTGCCTCCTCGAGTTCGACCGCGGACACGGGAGAAAGTTCAAAGAGGACCTGGAAGCGACCGTCCGTTATCTAAGACGGAAGATCCCGGAGATCCTGACGGGAGAAGCTTACGCCGACGCGAGGGGAAAGATCGTCGAGTCGTATGAGAAGAGAGAGAAGGCTCTTCTCATGGAATTTCAGAAAAAGATTGAAGGCGAAGGTTTCGCACTTGTCCCGGTCCAGGTCGGTCCCATGACGCAGCCGCAGGTGTTCCCCGTCTTCCAGGGAAAAGCGATTCCAATCGAGGAGCTCGAGCAGCTGGCGAGCGAAGGCAAGGTCACTGCGAAGGAATATTCCGCCGCCGAACAGAAGATGCAGGAACTAAGGAAGGAGTTCTCAACAGTTGCGAGAAAGGGCTCGGCCCTGGCCAGCGAGATGATGAAGAAGGTCGAGGAGATGGAGAAACAGGCAGTCTCCAGCGTCGTCGGCCTCATATTCGAGGAGCTCGCCGGCCGCTACAAGAACAACGAGAAGGTGCTCGATTTCCTCAAGTCGATACAGGAATACACGCTCAATAATATTCAGATATTCAAAAAGGGCGACGAGCAGGATACGGAAGAGACGATGCTTCCGCCGACGAGGACCGAAAGCGACCCCTTCATCGTCTACAGAGTCAACGTCATACAGGACAACACCGACAGGGAGCCGTGTCCCGTGGTGATTGAGACGAGCCCGACATACACCAATTTGTTCGGGACGATCGAACGGACTGTCGACGCACGCGGGTTTTTCCAGACGGACCACACGAAAATAAAGAGCGGTGCGCTGCTGCGTGCCGACGGCGGCTACCTTGTCGTGAACGCGCTCGATGCGCTGACGGAGACGGGCGTCTGGAAGGCGCTGAAGCGGACGCTGATATACAGGAAACTGGAGATCCAGCCTCTCGATACATTCTTCCAGGTCAGCTCGATGGCGTTGAAGCCGGAGCCGATCGACGTCAACGTTAAAGTCATTCTTATCGGCGACCCTTACATCTACGACATACTCTACGACGCAGAAGAGGATTTCAAGAAGATATTCAAGGTGAAAGCGGACTTCGACCGTGAGGCAAAGCGCGACGGGAAGAAGATCGAAGAATACGCGAGGTTCATCGCGCGCATTTGCAAGGTCGAGCATCTGATGGATTTCGACAGGTCGGGAGTGGCGGCCGTGATAGAGTATGCGGCGCGCCGCGCCGGCAGACAGGACAAGCTATGGACGAGATTCAGCGACATCGCCGACCTTCTCCGCGAGGCAAGCTTCTGGGCGAGCAAGAACAGCCACAAGCTCGTGAACAGGGAGGATGTGCTGAAAAGTCTCGATTCGCTCATCGAAAGAAATAATCTGTACGAAGACAAAGTCCAGGAGATGATCGAGGAGGATGTTCTGATGATCGACACGACCGGTGAGCGCGTCGGCCAGGTCAACGGACTTTCAGTCTACGACATCGGTTACTATTCGTTCGGCAGGCCGACGAGGATAACCGCTGCCGTCGGAGCCGGGAAAGCGGGGATCACAAGCATCGAGCGGGACTCGAATTTGTCGGGTAAGATACACGACAAAGGAGTCGCGACGCTTTCCGGCTATCTGAGGGAACAATTCGCGAAGGAGAAACCGCTCTCACTTTCGGCGAGCATCGCGTTCGAGCAGTCTTACAGCGGCGTCGACGGCGACAGCGCCTCATCCACGGAGCTCTACGCGATATTCTCGAGCCTCAGTAACCTTCCGATAAAGCAGGGCATCGCGGTCACCGGCAGCGTGAACCAGAAAGGGGACGTACAGCCGATCGGCGGCGTGAACCAGAAGATCGAAGGCTTCCTCCAGGTCTGCAAGGCGAAAGGACTCACCGGCGACCAGGGAGTCATCATACCGACACGCAACGTGAAAGACCTCGTCCTGCGGGATGAAGTCATAAAGGCGGTGAAGGAGAAGAAGTTCCATATTTACCCGGTCGATAAAATAACGGAAGGAATAGAAATCCTGACCGGCGTAACCGCGGGGAAGCAGGAGGCGAAAGGTCAGTATGAGAAAGGATCGGTGTTTCAACTCGTGGCGAAGAGGTTGAAGGAGATGGCCGGAGAAAAAGGAGAGGGGGAGAAAAGGAAACGGGGAGAGAGGGGAAAGGGAAGAAGCGGAAAACGGAACATTAGGAGAAGGTGAAAAGGTTAGGCCATTGGCTTGCAGACTGCGACTCATTTCAGAAGTGGGCCGAAGTCGAGGTCCGAGTATTCGAGGGAACGCACGCCTTAGTAAGCTTTGCGGTAGGTATTTTCTCCCAGATTGTCACGGACCAATCCGTGACGCGGAGCCGTCATGGATGAGGCGTTCAAGCGCTGAAGAAAATTCACTTGGACCGCGAAGAGATCAATTCAGACAACAGTAGAGTTTGGTCTATTATGTTTTTCCGTCATGATCTTTGCCGAAAATGTACGCGGGGCCACGCCGAGGATCGAATTGTAATGTTTGAGCCGATTAGCTGGCATAATAACCAATGCACAATATGGAACAGAAAATAATATCAACTCATCGAAGCATTTTGGAATGAAGGCAACGTTACTTACGGGACCGAGGCGATTCGAAACCAGGCAGGTCCCTGACCCGAACATTTCGAAAGACACCGATGTGCTGATCCGCATAAAGACCGTCGGAGTCTGCGGATCGGATATGCATTATTACACAACCGGAAGGATCGGATCGCAAGCCGTTCAATACCCTTTTATCATCGGACACGAAACGGCCGGAGTTGTAGAGAAGACCGGAAAAGCGGTTAGGCGCGTGAAGGCCGGACAGAGAATCGCGATCGACCCGGCGGTGTCGTGCGGCAAGTGCGATCAGTGCAGATCCGGCAGAGAGAATACCTGCCGTGAACTTCGCTTCCTCGGCGCACCGAAACAGCTCGATGGTGCTCAATGTGAATATTTAGTTCTTCCCGAGCAAAATTGTTACCCGATAGAAGATAGCATGACTTTCGAGCAGGCGACTCTTTCGGAGCCGCTGGCAATTGCCTATTATGCCGTCGAAAGATCGGCACTGCATGGCGGTGACGGCGTCGCAGTACTCGGGGTAGGCCCGGTCGGGATGTCCGTATTCCACGTGCTGCGCACACAGGACGTCGGTAATGTCTATGTCACTGATAAGATTGAGGCCCGGCTTGCGTTCGCGAAAAAGCTGAACCCGGCATGGTCGGGAAATCCGGACCGCTTGAATATCGTGAATGAGATTTCAAAGGTCGAACCACTGCAGCTCGATGTCGTTTACGAATGCAGCGGAGACCCGCCCGCAATCACACAGGGAGTGGAATTGCTGAAACCGGGCGGCAAACTCATGATCGTCGGGATTCCGGAGGTCGACGAAGTTCCATTTCTTGTGCATGAGCTGCGGCGAAAGGAAATTACTATTATAAATGTGCGCAGACAGAACCACTGCACGCAGAAAGCCATAGATCTCCTCACGTCGCACAAGATAGACATGGATTCGCTGGTCACTCACCGTTTTCCGCTCGAAGAAACACAGATGGCCTTCGACCTCGTGGCAAATTACAGGGATGGGGTCATGAAGGCCATGGTACATATCGATTAAGTACCGCACGATAATGGAAAGCTTCGGACAAAGAGAAGACGCCGATCTCGTCGTGGGCCTGGATTCCAGCACAACGAGCACGAAGGCGATCGCTTTCGACAGAAGCGGAAAGATGGCGGCTTCTGCCGGAGAGCCAATCATGCTCAACTCTCCGCAGCCTGATTATTATGAGCAGGATCCGGACGATTGGTGGCGCTCCGCGCAAAACGCCTTAATGAGAATTACCCGCAAAGTCGATCCAAAAAGAATCGCAGCCATCGCTGTCTCGAACCAGAGAGAAACATTCGTCGCGTTGGACCGGGACTGGAAACGGCTCAGACCTGCCATTGTCTGGCTCGATGAGCGGTGCAAAGGTGAGGTGGAACCGTTTGCGGCAAAAATCGGGAAGAACAAAATTCACCGGATAACCGGCAAGCCGGCGGATTATGCGCCTGCCGTCTATCGCCTGGCCTGGATGAAGAATCATGAGCCCGATCTGTTCAAGAGAATCGCAATGGTCTGCGATGTGCATACATTTCTCGTCTGGAAATTGACGGGATCCTTCAAGACAAGCTGGGCAAGCGCGGATCCGCTGGGATTGTTCGACCTGAGTAAAAAGAGATGGTCGCCGGTAATCCTCAAGGCGCTCGGTTTAACTGAAGATCGGTTGCCTGAGACATATTCCCCGGGTTCTATTCTTGGAAGGGTTTCTCAGGATGCAGCGAGGTCGACAGGACTGGAG
>JAJYJD010000142.1 GCA_021789755.1 Bacteroidota bacterium | reverse complement strand
GATGGGAAATCTCTTGTCGAACGGACATGTGCCGAACAATCCGCCGCCGGATGCCAGCCCGAGAGGCAATTGATGAGGTGCAAAGTCGACGGACACGCGTCCGCCCGGCCCTTCATCGATCCTGAAATATGCATCTTCAAAAATGGAGGCCGCGAAACCCGCACCGTCGCCGGTGAATTTGATATCGGTGAGCGAATGGCCGAGAGGAACGTTGAACGACTTGAGATGGTACAGCCCGAATTTCCCATTCGTCTTTTTCAGGATGCCGACATAAAGCGGAGCGATAGTCATGGCCTGTCCAAATCTCACCATCTCGAGAGTAAATGCCACATATCTGCCGTCCGTGCCCATGCAACCTATGACGCTGTTCCCGGAGGTAAACACAATCGTCCATCTTTGTCCGTCGAAATGGAGAATAGCGGACTTCGTGAACGCAAGTATATTGTCGGCAGAGATCACCGAAAAGCCGATCACGGGGTTCACGTCGGGATTGGACCGGACAAGAAACCTCCCCTCCGTTTCATCGCGTTGCGGGCGAAGAGCCGGCAATCCCTTGCGCACGGAGCCTGCTGCGCCATCAAATCCACTCATGGTTAAAGAGCGGTAGAATGGCCGTGACGTTAAGGCGACGGCAATGCTGAGGGCTATGATTGCAAAAGTACCAGATTTCATTGCCGGGCTAATCGTCCACGTTCCCGGTATTACTTTTATCTTCAGAGCTGTTCATCGATTTCGCCTGAGCTCCGGCGCTCCGCCGAATGCATTTCGGCGATCCCTGCCCGGAAGTACGGTGCCGGCTTACATTTCAGCGGGTCATGCGAACGCACCGGGCTGCGCATAGCCAATAATACTACCAGTGATTCATTACGTATGCGATGCCCAGCTGAAATCTTTTCAAATTCGCACGAACGGACCAATAATGAAATTGCCAAACCCGCCCGGTTTCCCGCATACCCGGTTTCGCGTCCAAATCTTGGACAGAAAGTTAATCCAATTCCTGTTGAAACTCCATCTCGTGCCCAGTGAAGCTCAAATAATTTCCTGTTGTTGGATTTAGTCTAAGTTACCGGAACGGGAGAGGTTGCCGCGATTATCGGACTTACTGCTTGACGAAGAATGGACATATGGAATACGGAATGTGGAGCTTCAATTTTCCCTGAACATTTTTTTCCCAATCCAAACACCACATAATGAATCGATGATCCGGCCTGTCCGAATTTACGGATTCTTCTTCACGGACCATGCGGACCCGTTTAAGCAGCATTAATGTCGCAGTCAGGGTCTCATCGTCGATCGGAAATTATTTCAGTGGCACAGCATTAATTACCGGTTAATCATTAAAAGTGCGCTCTCAATTAGAAACTTTCTGCATTTTTCGCGGCATGGCGATTGAGCATTAACGGCTACGTGATGTGTCCAGATTTAATTTCGAGATAGGCGGTAGTTCCTCCTCTCAGATAGAAATCGCCGATCCAGAAGACACTCGATCTTTTTTTCTGGGCGCCGTAAAAGGAGTTTATGAATGGGAACCGGACAAATGTTGCTTGCACTTCTCGCACTTACGATCCTCGCGAGCGTCACGATCTCGGCAAATAAGCTCGTCCTGAGTCAGACGGACCTGGTCCAGGGCTCCGAGGCGATGATCACAGGAACGGCGATCGGACAGGCGATGGTGGAAAAGATAACCGTAAAATATTTCGACCAGAGGGTGCTCCCGCCGCTTTCGACCGACACGGTGAGCGTGCTTACGCCTCCGTCATTACTCGGCCCGGATTCCGGCGAGGTCGCCACCGATCCGAAAACATTCAACGACATCGACGATTACAACGGATACCGGGATTCGGTCTGGACGCCCCGTCTCGGGTATTTCTGGAGAACATGCAGAGTGTACTACGTGACTGAAAATTCACCCGATGTAAACGCCGAGACACAGACTTTCCTGAAGAGAATTGACGTCACGGTAAAAAGCCCTTATATCGGTACGCCGGGCGACAGCATAATGATTTCAAAGATTGTTTCCTACAGATACAAGAAATAGGAGAACCCGTGGATACAATGCTTGATACGATCGGTTCGATGGTAGTCGCCGGCTTGATAATGCTGGCAGTTATGAATATGAACGTTTCGCTCGCGGATACCGGCTCCGACACAAACATCCAGGTGATAACACAGTCCAACCTGACAGACATTGCAGACGGCATCACGTATGATTTTTACAAGATAGGCTTCAGGACATCGCCTGCCATAATATTCGCCGACACGAGCGCGATCGCTTTTTGCGCCGACCTCGAGAAGGACGGCACTCCCGATACTGTGCGTTACTGGATAAGCCCGCCGCTGGCCGGCAGCGGCTTGAACCCGAATATGCTGATCCTGTACCGCTCTGTAAACAGTAACTCGCCGACCGGAGCAAGCCTCGGGCAGACTTCGTTCGTTCTAAACTACTACGACAGCACGGGGGCGGAATTATCCATCCCCGCCGGCGGGACATCGAGTCAGAGTGTCCTGTCCAGAATAAAATCCATTAAGATCGCCCTTATGGTCGAAAGCCCCACTCAGCTTATGTCGGACTCGACTTTTGCCGGTGCGTATTGGGTGCAGTACATAAGTCCGAAGAATCTTCGTTCGTTGATGTAAATAGGAATGGAGGAATACCATGGGAAGGATGTCAATTATAGCCGTCATGACTCTCGTGTTCTCGCTGTCGATAATAGGTTACAACCTGAACAGGCGCGCGACCGATGCAGTGAAGAATTACGTCGGCGACTATGACCAGACCTCAGCTGAGGACGTGGCTTCGAGTGCAGCCGAAATCTACATATATAAGCTGAAAGAGAACCCCGACCTGACGGGATCGTTTACCATCGATCCAATCCTGGGTGGAAGCGCAACCGTGAATATCGTCCAGGTTGCCGAGGACACTTTGAGAATGAAGAGCATCGGTACGTACAACACTTTCAGCGATACGATCACGAACAAACTCTATGCGGTTCCGATCAACATCCCGCCCATTCTGGGTGGGGTCAGCATGTCTGCAAGCAAATCCGCATCCTTGACGGTTTCGGGGACCGCGACCATCAGCGGCGTCGACAAGAACGCGGATGGGACTCCCGTATTGCCGCCGGACTCAGTGGCGGGGATTGCACTCAACTCGACCGCTACATCGGGAATCATCTCGCTCAACGACAATATCAACGGCAAAGGAAGCGTAACGCCCGACACAGAGGTAGTCACCAATTTACCGGATTATACCTCATTCGCAGATGAAATGATTCGGCTGGCGACCGTTTACTCAGGCCAGACGTTCAGCTCCGGCACACTCGGGACAGACGCAAATCCGCAAATTACATATTTCACGGGCACCACCAGAATTACCGGTCCCGTTACCGGCTCCGGAATCCTCATTGTAAACGGCAACCTGGATATGTCCGGACAATTCACTTTCCATGGATTGGTAATTGTTTACGGCAGCGGCAACATCACGGTCACACAGACCGGCACCTCAAGCATTTACGGCGGCGTCGTCCTCGCGGGCTCGAACACCTCCTATGTCCAGAAAGGGACTTCCCTCGTTCAATACAGCAGCACTTCGCTGAAGAACGTTCGTGAAAAGACGGTGGGAAAATTCCTGATCGCTGACTGGTGGGAGTGATCCGCCGGGATCGTAAACGGCGCGGGACCGATTTTTCATTCGGAGTAAGACCGGACGGATCAAAGCTTTCACACAACTTTTCATGTGCGGTCAATTCCCCGATGTCGAGATCTCGCTCCGGCATTGTATGAAGCGACACGGCGGGGTCTCTCATTCTTCCCAATTCTTATCCGTTTTGTCGATTACACAACTGCCTGATCCTCTTCTTGACAATTAGCTCACCCGGTATTAGAATTAGACGAGATAGCTGCTTAATTATAGCGGACGCACGAAGCTCGGAAGTATCTTATTGTGGAGAAAAATCCGCACGAATTAGCGATGGGCGGGAAGTGAAGCCTGTCCGGCACAGTGAAACCTCGTCAGTACGTCTGTAAACCTCTTATTTCCCAGACACAGACCAAACGGAAACGAAAATGAAGCGCCAGGGCCGGCGGGTTTTCAGCAAATACTGGGCCCGTGATAGATGATTTGCACGGACATCCGGGAGTTCCTTTTGGCCGGCGGCTTCGGCACCGGCCTGCAGGAGAGATATCGGGAGACAATGAAGAGACCGGGAACAATGTTGCTTCTCATGATCGTCGCGGGAGTAATGTTGTGTGTACCCCAATCCACAGCCCAGGTGACGGCTACGGCAACGACAACGGTAACTCTTACGATCCTCACCGCTCCCAGCATGAACTTCACCCCCGTCTCAGATCAGAGAGACACGGCTTTAATAATCACGCCGGACGCGAGGTCCGACGATCCGGGCATTGCCTTTCAAAGCTTCGGCAATGCAATGGTGAAATTGAGATCTTCGAAGTCTGCGACGGTGAGATTCTACTTCAAGCGGGGTCAGGTGCGGACATTCACCGCAGGCGAGCTGAAGGGCGTGTCGAGCGTCGAGATTGTCTGTTTAGGAAGCTGAGTTCGAGCTTTCTGCCATTTACCGGCATTGGGCCGTCAACACCACTTAATCCAAGCCCACCGAAAACCAATCCATCCCATCGTAAAACGGTATCTATCTCCAGCCGTCCATTGCTTTCTCAAAGTCGTCCGTGAACCCCGTATGCGCGGTGAAGAGCATCGATATTTTCTCGAGCCGTGCCAATTTCCGTATCGAGGCCTCCTGCAATGATCTGTCCATCTGAAGGAAGGCACGATCCATTACAGCTCCGCCATCTTTAAGATTCAAAGCGTCGCCGACGAAAAGATATCCCCCGTTGACAATGAACGACATCGACCCAAGCGTGTGCCCCGGAGTGTCGACGGCTTTCACGGATATCTCTCCGACCTTCACCGTCTCACCATCTTTCATATAGGTCAATTCGCATTGCGGCTTCTTGCTGTGCACAACGTTGAGAAACCGGGCCTTCCTCCCGTCCATCATTTGCTCTTCTTCCGATGAAATGAACACCTTTGTTTTTGGAAAGGCGGTGATCCCGCCGGTGTGGTCACGATCCGAGTGGGTAAGGAACACCGCGTCGACTTTGTTGACGTCCAGCTCAAGCTCAGCAAAGCCGGATCGGACCTTCCTTGGATTGAACCCTGCGTCGATGCAGATGGTACTTGAATCATCCCGGAAGACATACATGCTGACAAATCCGAGATTCAGCCTGGCGATATTGCCGTTAACCTTCTCGACAATTTGTTTGTTCGTTCCCATATAGAACTCCTTAATCAGCAGGTCCCGTTAGAACATCATGATTCGATGCGGTTAATCCGATTGACGCCTGTAAAGAGGCGGAACGGCGCCGGCCAGGGACCGATTCAGCATCTGATCTCGACTTTTCCTGGGCCGATCGAACACACCATATCGCAACCGGCGCAGGGTCTCCGGTCCTAAATCCCGATTAACTCATACGAGTAACCGACCGATATTATCAAATTGCCCGTATGACTCGTTCCATCCTGGGCGTACCTCTGTATGTCGGTCAAGCCGTATAGTCCGCGCACATCCAGCGAAATCCTTGTCCTGCCCATAACGGGGAATGTAATTCCTGCACCTCCTGCGATACCGAAATTTATCTTGTGGATACTGCTCGCAACATCGGTGCTGGCATTGAAAGACTGCGGGGGGAGAGGAATATATCCACCGCCCGCGATCTGTACTTCCAGCGGCGTCCCGTTTTTGTCGATAAAAATCGTGCTCGTGCCATTTGTATTCTGTGTCGCATTCAGCAGAAATCCGACGTAAGGGCCGGCGCTCACGTCGAACCCTAAACCGTCGGAGCCGAAAGTATATTTGGCGAGAACAGGAATTTCGATATAATTCAGGATAGATGTATTCTTAAAACTCGCATAATAGTAACCGCCCGAAGGTAAGGGCGGGAGCTCCGTAGAGGTTATCGGTTGGAGCCCGTTTCTCTGTCCACCCTGGCCGTCAAAAATGATTTGAGGCTGGATCGAAAATCTATCGGTGACGGCAAACTCGGCGGTGATCCCGAAATTAGGCGCAAGCCGCGAAGTATAACCCTGGCTGAGTTCGTTATTCCCCCCGCTAAGCTCCGGAACGCTCAGTCCGCCTTGCACTCCGATTCGTACCTGTGCCGATGAGGTCTGAAATAAGAGGAAACATATTGAAAAGAGCAGGATGGGTGAGATTGATCTATTCATGGAATACTCCGTCGGTTTGTGTGTGTTTTGAATCTCGGAGGAGCTGCTTGCCGCTCCACGGTTTCTTAACATCTTCATCATAGACGATGCATTGTCCCCCCGGTTCAGTGGATTTTCGATTGCCGGATTCACATAAGTACAGTGCTGAACCGGGAATTAGTCTTCACTATAAGAATCTAAAACTTCGCGAGAGTGGCTGCACGCGCAACCGTTTCGATGGCGATGGCAGACAATGCGGCACCGTAATCGAGGTCGATATTTTCCATCGTATCTTTCGTGTCATGATAGCCGGTGCGATCGATGTCGTAGTTCTCCATAAAGAGGACAACGGGCGCGCCAATGTCCGAGAAAATCTGGCCGTCGGTGTTGTAGAGCGAACTCTGCGGGTCGTCCTGGGTGCGGACTTCGCCGTCCAATTCCGGATGGCGGGCAATCTCAGGAAGAGTAACCCCATCCCGGCTGCGCTTGCCCCGACCACGTCCGCGGCGTTCCGGGCTGCGGTTCAATTCGCGAGCCTTCCCGTTCCAAATCATGTTCGCCATATGGGCCTCATACGCCATCCGGAGCGACCCGGGGGTCTTCCCCGGCGAAATCTGGAAGACATCCCGGGCATTGTCTCGATTATGTGCGATCATATCCATCACGAAAATTCCTGCGAGGCGGACCGACGACAAATCGATGAAGTGCTCCGGGCCGATGCGCAGTCTGATATTTCCTTCGACCAGAGCCTGGCAGAAATGCCGCGCGCCGAGGGAATCGGCGGGGAATTCTTCGCCGGTGAGGTGCAGCAGCCAGACATCGCGCTCCAGTTTGCCTTCGCGGGCGAGCTTCAGAAAAATCGGAGCTCCCTGCAGGAGGGTTGCCGTCGCCGAGTCGTTGTCATCCGCGCCGGGGGCAGCGAGCCGGGCCCCCGACCCGCCTCGGGATTTATCGTAGATATCCTCCATGTACGCGGTATCGTAGTGGTCCGCCAGTACGACCGCCTCATTGCGGTTCCTGCCGGGTACGACGACGAGAATATTGCGCTCCCGTTCGTGCCCTTCCTGATTGATCTTCCACCCACCGAACAGGGGAAAATCGAAATCGGTCTGCCAGCGAAAAGGCAATTCCCCCGCGACCGCCCTGCCTTCCATGCCGGCGGCGGCAATCGCTTGCCGATGACGGCCGATCAAATAATCGCCGAGCGGCTCAAGGTCGCTGTGGCGGTGCTTGACGTGCGCCAGTGTAGGCGGGTCCTGGACGACGTCCGCGTTGTCCTTGTTGGGATAGCGACCGTGCGAAAGCGTCAGGATATCGTCCCAATACGCCTCTTCGTAAGACCGTGTCGCCGTCGCATCGAAAGTTATCGGTTCGGGCAACGGCCGGTCGGGCCGGAGCAGAGACTGCAATGTCTGACGAACGTGTGCCGTTTCCGGGCGGCGAGCTGCGTGGTCCGACAGCTTCTTCAGCCAATCATCCAAAGCTTCATCTTTGGCCGTCCGAATCAGATGCTGCGCGAAACTCCGGGAGAGCGGTTGTCTGCCCGAAGCTTCCCATGCATCGAGAAGCGCGACGATGTTGAGTGATGTCTGGTGCGCGTAATGATCGTGTGTGGTCTCGAAATATTTCAGTGCCGACAGATAATCCTCCCGCGTCAGCAGCCGCGGGAATAACTCCACCGCACGGGCGGGATCCGACCGGCCGCCGGGGTAAGCAGTCAGGTAGCCCGGCAGCGACCCGTCAAGCAATTGAATTTGACGGGTGTGATGAGACATGAAGGCGACGAGCGGACGGTGCCAGTACACCTCATGCGAGCCGACGCGCATCGCGGGAAATTGAAAACGATAACGGAATATTCCGCCTTCGATCAGCTCAGCCGCGGCTCGTTCGATTTCTTTACGTGACGCGTTCGGGCCGTCGAGCAGCAATTCCCCTTTATCGCTCCACAGCTGGCAATTGCGCCCCATCGGTTTGTCATACAAGTCCATGGCATCCAGCGACGTACTGAAGAGAATTCGCGCCACCTTGTCCACCTTGGCGCTCTTTGCCGCGCCGTCTTCATATCGATGAACCCGGTTCCAGCGATTGGTGCGTCGATAGGTATTGAGGAGTAACTCGGCCCGTAACTCCGTTTCCTTTTCATCGCGGCGCTGCTCATGGAGCCAGCCGGATTGCGGCACACGGATGCCGTCGGGTCCGTCGTGCCTGGCGACGAGCCGTTGGAGGGGTAATTGCAGTGCGAGCGGCAGCTGTTTCTGCAGATGCTGATAAACCGGGATTCCCCAAAATACGAGACTCCCCGGGAAAGGGAGCAGGTGCAGTTTGCCGTCAAGATACCTTTGCCTCGCGAGAACCGGCAGACTGCCGAAGGGCGCAAATGTCAACAGATA
>JAJYJD010000141.1 GCA_021789755.1 Bacteroidota bacterium | reverse complement strand
CCATCGTTGAGGGTAACCCGGTCCTTCGATGGATCGTACACTCCGTCCGCAAGAGGTGTCTTCACGTCTCCGAGCGTCATGACGAACAAGTCCTTGTTGGCTCCCTCATGGATTCTGCAGGGGAAAGGATAAGGCCATCTCTCCGAAGCCAGTCCCACTCCGCGTTCGGCCTCCCCTGACAAACCTCCGCCACCGGAGCCGGGAAATGCCGCAGCCATGAGGACTAAGAAAAGTGGCGTTCCCAGGCGAAGCGCCCTTGAGCAAACATGATGGATTGATCTAATCATTGCTGCACCTCTGTACTTAAAGAACAAACGGCGAATCATTGTTCTTCTGTTTGAACCGTGAATCTCTTGATCTTTTGTGTCGTCGTTTTCTGAAACTCCTCGTCGCGGATGACGAACTTCTTTATTTGCTTGTAGATTTGTAATTCACGATTGACTTTCCTGACCTCGCCGTCTATCACCTCGTTGATCAACTCCGGTGTGATCGAAACTTTTTTTGACTCAGACAATTCTATGAAAGCTTCTGCGTCCACGACAATCTGTGCCACGATAATCTCCCCTTCTTTTTCGTGCTTCTCACCGTAGACCATGCTCTCGATTATGAACGGGCTCCTGTTCAAAACATCCTCAATCTCTTCGGGAAATACGTTCTCACCGCTTTTTGATATTATTACGTTTTTCTTTCGCCCGCTGATATGAAGGAAGTCGTCTTCATCGATGAATCCCACATCGCCGGTTCTGAACCAATCTCCGTCGAATGTTTCCCGTGTGGCCTTTTCATTCTTATAATATCCCAGCATGACACTCGGACCCTTCGCCTGAACCTCACCTACTCCATTCGCATCCGGGTTTGCAATCCTGATCTGCACATGAGGCAGAGGTGTCCCGGCCGCATTGTCCTTGAAATCCTGGAGCCGGTTCAGCGCAAGTATCGGTGAAGTCTCGGTCAGGCCGTAACCCTGGACGAAGCCGAAACCGAACTCGCGAAGTCCTTTTGCGACAAGTGGATCGGGTGCGGCACCGCCGGCTATAAAACATCTTACCGAACCGCCGAACTTATGGTGGATCTCCTTGAAAACGGCCTTCTTCGAGTTCTTCCAGCCGATCCTTGAAAGTACATCTGTCATCTTGATCATCGGCCCGATTATCGGAGCGAGGAGCTTCTTCTCCTTTATTCCCCGGTAGATCGCCTTGAACATCTTGTCGTAAAGGAGCGGGACGGCAAGGAAGATCGTCGGTTTGGCTTTCTGCATGTCCTCAACGACGGTTTTGAGAGACCGGGCGAATGCGATCGATGACCCGCCGTAAAGGGGACAGAGCATCCCGCACGTGCATTCGTAAGTATGGTGAATCGGAAGGATGGAAAGGAACCTGTCCTCCGGGTAGATGCCGAAGAACCCGACCATATCCATTAAGTTTGCGGCAAGGTTCCTCTGGCTCAGCATGACTCCCTTCGCCCTTCCGAGCGTTCCCGATGTAAAAATAATTACTGCCATCTCGTCGGGATTTATGCCGGGCAACTTCGAAACATCGTGAGCCGGAGTCCTTTTGATAAGCTCCGTCATGGAATGGAATTCGTCCTCGCTTTTGAGCAGGTCCATGCTGACGAAATGCCTGATATGTTTGAGTGCCGCTTTTTTTTCGCGGAAAACTGGCTCGTACGTCTCGGAGAAAATAACCGATGTCGCATCCGACTCGTGGAGAATATTCAGAATTTCATTTACCCCGAGATTCTTATCGACAGGCACGACAACCCAATTGAATGTCATGGCGGTGAGGTAACTGATCGCCCACTGGACTCTATTCTCACCGATAACGGCGACATGATCGCGTTCCTTTATGCCGAGACTTTTCAGCGCGGCACCGAACCTGAGGACGTTCTCGAGAAGTCCGGCGTACGTCACACTCGAGATCGGGGTCTCATTCAAATCTTCGAGGGCAAGTTTGTTTTGAAATCTCCGTGCCGATCCGAGAAGCATATCCTGGATAGAATCGATATGAGGCACGTCGTGCAATGGGAGGTCTGTTCTCATGACGGGAATTCCTTTTTAATTAGTTTTGCCTCTGCGTGTTCTATCTGCAAATGAAAAGCCCCGCCGGCCAGAAAGCTGCGTGGCAATCCAGGAATTCGTTCTCATGGCTCCAACCCGTTATCCGGGCTCCGTTCTACAACTAGAAATAGACCTTTATCGTTTTTATGGAATTCTTTTTTGTATCGATGATGACGTGACTACCCGTAAACGGAATCGGTTTGCCGTCCTCCTCCAGGAAATTCGACAAGACAACTTTCTTCGGCCTCCTCGGGAGTGTCAGGTCAGCCCTGCTGTCTTTGCCGGATGCATCGTACCATTCCATGATCCAGGCCTTCGAATTTTCCGCCTGCTTGGTGATTGTCAGGACGAGGTTCGACGGGGAGAGACTGAAGAAGGAATGAGTCCAGGGAAGAACACCCCCGTGGCGCGTGCCGATCTCAGCGAGCAGAGGATAATTGAAATCATATCCCTGCCGGACGGTGCCGCCGGATTTCCAGGTACCATCGTGCGAGTAGATCGAGTAGTCGATGTGATGTTCCCCGCGGTCGGCGGTCGGATCAGGCCACAGCGGCGAACGGAGCAGTGAGAGGCGCATCATACTTCCTTTTATGTCGTAGCCGTACTTCGAATCGTTAATCAGGCTCACACCGAAGCCCGGATGGGCATTCTCATCGGACATGTCCGCCCATCTCTCGGCAGGCACTTCCCATTTCGCTCTTTCCCAGCTGTTCGTCGGAATCGTGGCACGGACGATCGTACCGTATGGAATTTCGTAAGTCGCCAGGGAATCCTGCACGTTGACCGGGAATGCGACTTTCAGCATCGTATGAGTTTCCCACCAGTCGACGTCAGTCCTGAAATCGACTCTATCGATACCGTTATAAAGAATGATATCCTGTTTGAAGAAAGACGTGGGGAAATTGTCCGTCGGGAAACCACCGATGTCCCCGGGCTTCCTGAGATCACGGTAGACTCGCAGGACGACTCTTACGGGTCCCCTTTCGACAACTTCGATCTTCCTGAATGTCGTCGGGTACTCGACGCCGGTCAAACCTATGTTCCACGCGTCCCACTGTTTCGGCTTGTCTTCCAGGGCCTGAAGCCTGTTTCCGTATCCAGTGAGTACTTCTTTGCCGTTCTTCCTGTCGAAAATGCTTTTTACCCAGCCCGAATCGGGATCCACGGTCACTCTGTAAAACTGATTTTCCAGAGTGGTATCGTTTACCAGAAGGTCGGCGGATTTCACGCTGGATTTGCCGGGCCTGAGGTCATACACCTTGTAACCCAGCGATGGTACACCGGAAGCTACAAAAAGGATCTCTCGGGAAAGGACTCCTTTATTCACGATCTGCGACCGGATTTCTCTGCCGTCCATGCCGTAGACCGAATATTCCGTCCGGCTTCCATCGGGGAGTCTCACTTTCACGATATCCGTGCGATCCCACGACAGCGGATTGAACACGATGATGGGCTGCCCTTTCACCGCAGACGTATTTATGCGTCCCTCGATCTTGGTCAGGCTTTCCGTGAGCTGGTTATCGCCGAGCTCTCCTGCAATCTTGTATCTCTTCGCAGCGTCGATATAGTTTTCCCGGATGCCGGAGCCCGGGAGTATATCGTGGAACTGGTTGAACATGACTTCCCGCCAGGCCTTCTCGATAGTTGCGTTGTCATACGGCCTGCCGTACATGGTGGCGACCGTCGAGAACTTTTCGGCGTCGGTCAGGAGCACTTCGGATCGCCTGTTGGCTTTCTTTGTTTTCGACTGGGTAGTAAACGTGCCGCGATGATATTCGAGGTAGAGCTCGCTGTCCCAGACCGGGAGTTTCGTGAGGTCCTGGCTCTTAAGCCAATGGATATAGTTGGAGACCGTGCCGAATTCTACTTTCGGATATATATCGAGCGTTTTAAGATGATCGATCCTTTTCATCATCTCGAGCGACGGGCCGCCGCCGTGGTCGCCGACACCGAAGAGTACCATCATCTTCGTGAAGCCGGTGTTAGCCTCGAATTGTCTCATCCAATCGGTAAGTTCGAAGGGATTTGTCACCTGATTGACGTAGTCGAAGGGGAAATAGCTCAATATCTTCGAGCCGTCGGCGGACGCCCACCAGAATACCCGGTAAGGAAAAACATTCGTGTCATTCCAGCCGATCTTCTGAGTGATAAAAGCGTCTATCCCCGCATTTATATAAAACTCCGGCATGTTCCACGTGTACCCGAAAGAATCGGGGTTCCAGCCGATCTTCGCTTCGACTCCGAGGTTCTTCTTGAAATAGTTCTGAGAATAGAGAAGCTGGTGCATCCACGATTCTCCGCTGGGCATGTTGCAGTCCGGCTCGATCCACATCCCCCCGACCACTTCCCATCTTCCGTCCCTGACGCGCCGTTTGATGCCGTCGAAGACCGCCGGGTCGTATTTCTCCATCCAGTTGTAATAAGCAGCCGCACTCTGTGCATAAGTCATATCGGGCCGAACGTCCATCATATGCAGAACGGAGCCGAAAGTATTTTCGCAGACCTTGATCGTCTCGATGTATCGCCACAGCCAAGCGGCATCGATGTGTGCGTTGGATACGAAATAGAGCGAGTATTGTTTTACAAAATCACTTATCGGTTTCATCAGCGGCCGCACAAGGTCCACCGAAGACATGAATTTATTGATCTCTCCCTTGCAGAGCGCGTCGACGTCTATTCTCGTCGCAAGACTCTGAAGCAGATGATTGAGATCCGCCTTCTCTCCGCTGTTCATGTGTGACTTATCTATGTGGGGATCGACCTTGACGTGGGAATTTGTCTGGTAAGTATCGAAGCTCAGTATCTTTTGTCCGACCCGGAAACTGAGCGCCAGGTCGCGCAGCGTATCGGGCAACGAGCTGAATGCATCGCTCCTCAGCTCGGCACCAAGCAGATGAAGATTCGCGCCGCCGTTCACGGCCTTGATCGCAACAACGAATTTCATTCCCGGCTTCGCATCATCCGTCAGAATAAATTCCTTGTCGAACGGGAAATACCCTTCGTCCCTGCCGTTGATCCACATATACCCGTAGTTATCGAGAGTGACATGCAGGCCGATCTTTCCACGCACAGGCTTCCCCAGAATGCTGTCGGGCAATACGATGACTCTCCTTATCCAGCAAGAGTCGACGTCTATTTCGTCGCCGATACGGACGTTGTCCCACTTAGAATCGTCGAACGCGGGCGATGTCGGATCGCCCTGAAAAACCGCAGTGCTGAGATCGGGACTGGACTTCCAATCGTTCACCGAGGTACTGGCAGCGACGGAGTCAAGGATTGCCGCCAATCTGTCCACATTCGAGGCTCCACCTGATTGAGGGGCCGCTACGACGAGGGGAATGAAAAGCGAAAGGATAAGCGTAAGATGGGAGAAGATCTTCATGTCCAGCTCCATTTTTGACTGTAAGCCGCGGGAAATTACTGGTTCTTGCAGAGCGGTCCTCCCTTACGAAGCCGAAAGAAGAGGCATTGATTAATTGCCGGGCGCAAGCCATAACGGCTGATAAATTTCGTTGTTTTTGATTTAGAAGTCAATCTCAACCGATTATCCGGATTGACTGCGACGCATCTCAAAGGTGAGTCGCAGTTTCACATTAGAGCAGGATTTCATAAATTAACGGCGGACAATATGCCAGCCCAACCAGGGATCAACAGGAGGCCATCTTGAAAATCTTAGCGCCGGCTAAAATCAATATTGGGCTTCGAATCATCCGGAAGCGTTCCGACAACTACCATGATATAGAAACGTTCTTCTATCCCATCCATCTGGCGGATGAGCTTGAGATTGTCAGGGCAAATAAACACGAATTCTTTTCGAACGTCAATCTGGAAGCCGATGCTAACCTCTGTTTGAGAGCTCTCCACTTTTTTTGCGAACGAACAGGAATCAACGCGGAAGTCAGGATGCATCTGAAGAAGAACATACCGATCGGCTCGGGACTCGGCGGTGGAAGCTCCGACGCCGCTGCAGTTCTTCTCGCTCTCCAGGACATATACGGAAATCCGCTGAGCGACATCGAACTCTTCGATATTGCAACAGAACTCGGAGCCGACGTCTCATTCTTCCTGAAGAAAGTCCCGGCGTATGCGACAGGAAAGGGCGAGATAATCGAGCCGGTAAAATACCGCGTCGATAGATTTATTCTCACAGTCACGCCGAACATTTCCGTATCAACCGCACTCGCATATTCGCTTGTGACTCCTTCCGGCGAACAGGCGAAGTCCCTCCGCGACATACTGCGCGATCTGCGCAACGACTTTACGAAGTACAGAGGGTCGGTCTTGAACGACTTCGAGCCGCCGGTGTTCGAGAAATTCCCCGCAATCGGTCAGATCAAAGCCGGGATGCTCGCAGCAGGAGCCGAGTATTCACTTATGTCCGGAAGCGGCAGCAGTGTTTTCGGCTTTTTCAGGAGCGAGTCCGACGCCCGGGAGGCTCTCACTTCACTTCAATCCGGATTCTCACTCACCAGCGCCGATATAACCCCTCCCGCAAGCTTGTAACCCCCTTATTTCCTTAACATAACCGCAACATTCCGAAAACAGCATGTTAATATTTCACTCATAACTTGTTGCGTGAAAATAAGCGACGCAGTCATAATCAGTACAGAGAAGCCGGTTTACAGGATTGCCCATATCTCGGACACGCATATCAGCCCTGAGTTCAACAGGTACAACATTATAAAGCTGAAACACCTTCTCGGGCATATTGTCGAAGAAGGCTTCGATCATATTGCAATCACCGGAGACATCACGGGGCACGGCGAAGAGAGCGGTTACAGGTCTGTCAGGAGATTACTGAAGTACTTCGATCTCCTGGACTACGAAAAGCTCACCGTTACCGTCGGGAACCACGACATATTCGGCGGCGTGCACAGAGCGGAAGACCTTTTTACATTCGGCAAGCGCTGTCGGACAATCGATTACGCCGGTAAACTCAGGATGTTCGAGCGAATCTTCAGGGAAACTTTCCCGAAAAAAGTGTACAGTGAAGAAAGCCTGTTCCCCTTCGTGAAGATCATCGGCCCTGTCGTGATGATCGGTCTCAATTCGATCAGGGAGCACCATCCTCTGCTCAACCCGGTCGGTTCCAACGGACGTGTGTCCGAAGTCCAGCTTGAAGAGGCGAAAAGAATCCTCGGGCATCCGTCAATCGAAAAGCTGCGCAAGATTGCCCTCGTACATCACCACTTCAACAAGTACCGACCATACTCAGACTCACTCGCGACGACTCTTTACCACAAGTTCGAGTCTCACACGCTGAGATTGCATGGCCGTAAGAACGTCGAAAGGATTTTCCGGGAAACAGGTGTCGACGCCGTACTACACGGTCATACGCACATTGAAGGGATATATTCAAGATCCGGCATCCTGTATTCAAGCACGGCATTGAACCCGACCAAGAACGAGGAAAACGGAGAAAATCCGGAAGCAGGCAATAAACTGAGATTCAATGAAATTGCGATCTCGGACAAAGGGGATATCGAGTTAATGAACCGCCGGGCGATCGCCATGCCCAAAGGAAGTTCGTCGCGCGCGGTCGATAAAAGACTCTACGGGGAATAGCAGCAAGTTCCAAACGGAAAGTCCGAACATCTCAGCCGGCTCCACTGACCGCGGCGGAATCCGCCAGGATTACAATTCAGAAGTTGACCGCTACCTGCAGCTCGGTCTGATACCCAAAGCCGGTCGGGAGCTTCGACATCGAAACGTTTGCGTGAATGTTCTTACTGTGATTGTGCGCCCAGATTGCTGCCTCGATGGCCGACGCGAAATGATTGACAAGCACGACTCCTATCGCAGTCGACGCGACGGCGAAAAACGAATTGGCTTCCCCTCGCTGATCCATGTAATACCCGCTGTGCTGGGTAGCTTTCTCGAGGGTACTGAAATCCAGAATGCTGGGGTTCTCATCATCCCAGCCCTGCCTGAATTGCGGATACTTGCCGATGAGCTCGTAATACTGCTGGTTTCCATGCGGGGGCAGGAGGTGTGTGAAGTAGCCACCGAGGGCAGACTCGACCTGGTTGATGGAATACCAATCGACCTTACTCCAGGGAGACGGCCCGCCGCTATTGACCACCATCGTCGCTTCGTACTGTTGAACAATTTGCACTGATGGATCTGTGTTGTCTGAAGGGTTATGGCCGCTCATGGTTAGAAGCTGCTGCCAATTACTCTGTATCCATTGCGCGTACCGTAATACGCTATAGTGACCGTACTGGTAATTATCGGCGGCAGTCCCATCCGCATAGTTTTGGAAGTACGTGGTCTGATTGTTACCCTTCTGAGTCCACATCACGTTCACCACCCAGCCGGCCACCTCGACAGCAAAGAATGCGGCAGCTTTCAGATAATTGCGATTGTAGAGCTGCCCCGCTCCCGGGATCAAAAGCGAAAACGCTCCGGCTTTCAGAGCCGAACGTGTTTCAACGAGAGCAGCAAGAGAATCCTGATCGGTCGACGCCGGATTGAGTGGGAAGAGGTCACGGGAAAGGACTCCCGTCAATTCAACGGGGCTCGGCTCAAAAGCGGTCATGGCTCGTGAATGAACAAAAAAAACATCGTTGACGGGGGTCTGTGCCTTCGCCGCCAGTGACAGTGAGAACATCATCAAAACAACTGTGCGCATCCTTGCCTCCCGAAGTCTACAATATCGAATGAGAATG
>JAJYJD010000140.1 GCA_021789755.1 Bacteroidota bacterium | reverse complement strand
GACGGGGAGAGACTTATAAACGGTTCCGTTGCCCTGGATGAAAATCATCCCGGAAAGACCGGTGATGAATTGGCTGTCAAGCTCCTCTCGCTCGGAGCGGACAAAATACTCGAAGAGATCAGGAGCGCGTCGGCTTGATTCGAGCAGAAAGGTCGTGCTGTCCAAATGAAATCTGAATTACCCCTGTCGGGAAAAAGAATTGTAGTTACTCGAACAGAAGATCAATCCGAATCGATAACCACCCAGCTTGAAAAACTCGGAGCGCTCGTGTTGTGCGTCCCGACGATCAGAATAGAGCCTGCCTCACTTTCCGGGGAAGACGCCGCGCGAGTCGCCGGTCTTTACCGGTACGATGTCCTGATCTTCACATCTGTCAACGCCGTGAAAAATGTCGCAGGTCATACAGGTCTGCGAAAAAGCGCCGACGGCAAGCCGTTCGTTATCGCGATAGGAAAGAAGACGGCTGAGGCTATCCATGAAGCCGGGATCGTGCCGGATTTCGTACCGGACAAAATCAATTCTGCGGAGCTGATGAAATCACTTGATGATTTTGACTGGAAAGGCAAAAGAGTCCTCATACCGAAAGGGAATCTCTCAGGGAGTGATGTTGCAGATTCAGTCAGATCGCACGGCGGAAGCCCGGAAGAGGTCGTAGTCTACAACACGCTGCCGAACAATTCTATGGACGTGAATTTGAAGCGCCAGATCGTCGAAGGCAAATTTGACGTCGTCGCGTTCTTCAGCCCATCGCAGATAAAGAATTTCCTGGACGTCTTCGGTGCGCCTCTTTTGCACGGAAAAGAGATTGCCGTCATCGGACCAACGACGAAGAAAGCCGCTGAAAATTTCGGACTTAACGTAGATGTGGTGCCCGAGAATTCGACAGTGGAAAATCTCGTTTCCAGTCTGGCTGGACATGAAAGAGCTTGACAACAACCTGCTTCTGACGGTCCTCAACGGCGGTCGGCCTGTACGGGCACCGGTCTGGATCATGCGCCAGGCCGGAAGATATTTGCCCGAATACATGGCAGTCAGGGCGCAGCACGATTTCCTCACCATGTGCAGAACGCCGGAGCTTTCGGCGAAAGTGACGATACAACCCGTCGACGCCATCGGTGTTGACGCCGCGATAATTTTCTCCGACATACTCGTGCTTCCGGAAGCGATGGGTATGGACCTTGTCGTAGAGGAGGGGAAAGGCGGACCACGCTTCACAAATCCGGTTAGGAACATGGGATCGCTCGGAACAATTCACGATGCGGACTGCTCGAAGGACCTCGGTTATGTCGCCGATGCGATTCGCCTGGCGGTCGATGCGCTCAACGGAAGAGTCCCGCTCATCGGATTTTGCGGTTCTCCATGGACACTTCTCGCGTATATGGTTGAAGGTAAAGGCGGCGAGTTCACACATGCGCGCGCGATGCTCTACGATGATCCAGCGGCGGCACACCGGCTGCTCGAGGTACTCGCGAAAAACGCAGTCTCGTATTTAAAGATGCAGTTCTCTGCCGGGGCCGATGTCGTTCAAATCTTTGACACATGGGCCGGCCTGCTTCCTCCGGACTTGTATGAAGAATTTTCTTTGAGGTATATAAAGGAGATCGTTCAGTCTCTCAGACCGGAAATCCCGGTAATTGTGTTTTCAAAAGGAGCAAATCATTCGCTGGAGGCAATTGCCTCCACGGGCGCATCGGCCATCGGCGTCGACTGGACAGTTCCGATAGGTGAAGCGGCGCGGCGGGCCAAGACGGTCGTCCAGGGAAACCTCGATCCGGCGATTCTGTTTTCAGGAAAGGAAGCGATAGAATCAGGCGCCGACGCAGTTCTCAGGAGTGCCCCTCAGGGAAAGCACATCTTCAATCTTGGTCACGGAATAATGCCGGGGACACCCGTCGATAATGTTAAAGCACTGATTGATTTTGTCAAGCGCTGGCGTTATCAATGAGCACGGAACCGGTCTCTTCGACCTTTCCCGGAGCTATACAGCCGGAGTCTGGACTATTATAGATGGGTAAAATAGGCGTTGTTCTCCTGAACCTCGGCGGGCCTCTATCGACTGACGACATCGAAGAGTTCCTGTTCAACCTTTTCATGGATCCTTACATAATTGAGATCCCGCTTCGCGGCCTTCCGAGAAAGCTTCTTGCGCGGTTCATCGCAAAGCGAAGGGCTAAGAAGACTGCCCACTATTACGAGATAATGGGTGGGAAGTCTCCGCAATACGAGCTCTCGATGCGTCAGGCGAACGCACTTGCCGGGAAATTACAGGAAGACATCGATGTGAAGGTGTATGTGGCCATGAGGTATTTCAAGCCTTACACAGAAGAGGCGTACAGATCTCTCGTAAAGGACAATATAGAAAACGTCGTCCTGCTCCCGCTTTACCCGCACTATTCAAGGACCACCACGCTTTCGAGTTTCGAGGAGTGGAACAGAGTTACGGAACACCCGGAAAGAAGGATGAAGGTCGTTCAGATCGACGGCTACCACGATAACCCCCTTTACATTTCCGCTGTCACTGAGAGGATGAACGAGGCTCTTTCAAAATTCCCCGAAGAGGTTCGGGAAGACGTCTACATACTTTTCAGCGCGCACGGGGTTCCGGTACGCGTGATCGAGCGCGGCGACCCTTACCAGAAGCAGATCATAGAAACGGTCGATCTGGTGTCGAGAAATTTCGGCAACCCACATTCACTAGCGTACCAGAGCCGCGTCGGCCCGGTAAAGTGGCTCGGTCCGCCGACCCTTGCCGAGATCAAGCGGCTCGCAACCGTAGGGGTGAAGAATCTACTGGTGGTCCCGATAAGTTTCGTCAGCGAGCACTCCGAGACGTTATATGAAGTCGACTATTTGTTCAGGAAAGAAGCCGGGCAGGCGGGAATCGTGCAATTCGAAATGATGCCGGCGTTGAACGATTCGCCGGGATTTATCGAAGCCCTGGCTGCAATCGTTCTCAGCAAAATTAAAGAATTTACGGAAGGCAAGGTCTAATCGGCCATGAAGATCGCAGTGATCGGTGCGGGGATATCGGGATTGTCGGCGGCGCATTTTCTGAAGAAGGGCGGCGCGGCAGTAACCGTGTTCGAAAGGCATTCCGCTCCGGGAGGGACGATCGGGACGAAAGTTGTCGACGGCTATCTCGTAGAAGGTGGACCCAACAGTACTTCTGAAACGAACTTCGTAATAGATGAGCTGTTGTCGGATCTTTCAATCGGTGACGAGAAGGTTTACGCGGACGAGGCGTCGAAACATCGTTTCATCCTGCGGAATGGGAAGCTTCACGCTTTGCCGGGCGGGCCGGGGTCGTTCATATCGACGAAACTCTGGACGCTCGGAGGGAAATTGAGATTGTTTGCCGAACCTTTCGTCGGGCGGGCAGAGTATGAAGAATCGATAGCAGATTTCGTGACACGCAGACTCGGCAGCGAGTTCCTCGATTATGCGATTAATCCCTTCGTAGCGGGCGTGTACGCAGGCAGCCCGTCCGACTTAAGTGTTAGGGCCGCATTTCCGAAGCTCTATGCGCTCGAAGAAAAGTACGGTGGACTTCTGAAGGGTGCGGTGCTGGGCGCCCGGGAAAGGAAGAAAAGAGGGACCAGGGCAAAAGCATCGGCGAAACTTTTCTCGTTAAGAAGCGGTATGGGAGTCTTACCCGCAACCATTGCCAGAGAATTGGGAGATGCGATCAGGTACGGCGCGGAGGTGGGAAGCGTGAATTCCGCCGGCGCTCAGTTCACCGTCAATTTCACGCTGAACGGAAAGTCGGACAGCTATACCTACGACGCGGTCGTCCTTTCGGCGCCGGCATTCGCAGCGGCGGCAATCGTCAAATCGTGGCTTCCTGAACTTTCCAGCGAGCTTTCGAAGATCAAGTATCCGCCCGTTGCGGTGGCGGTTCTCGGCTACAAGCGCGAGCAGGTGAAAATTGACCTGAGGGGTTTCGGATTTCTCGTGCCCGAGGTTGAAAACAGAAAGATTCTTGGTACGATATGGAGCTCCAGCATATTCCCCGCTCGCGCTCCGGAAGGTTTTGTGGAATTCACGACCTTCGTGGGAGGATCGAGGCAGCCCAAACTTGCATCTCTTCCGAACGAGGAAATCGCCAGGGTCGCACACGAAGAGAATGCCGCGCTCATGAGGATAAGCGGCTCGCCTGCCTTTCGTGCTGTCAGCAAGTGGGACAGGGCTATCCCCCAGTACAATATCGGCCACCTGTCCATACTTGATGCAGTCAGGCACGTTGAAAGCCTTCATAAGGGATTCTATATTTGTTGCAACTACAAGGACGGTATTTCCGTCGCGGACTGCATTGCGAACGGGAAGAGTACCGCCGAGAAATTACTGGCATAATGTAAAATGAGCCGCCCGTGCGCTATAATGCAAACGGCGTGTTCTACACTAAATGGTGGATATGTTTTTCGGATTAGTTCACCGTGCAGCGATTAGTGTACTTGCGGTTTGTATCGAAGCGTCGGAACCAAAGAGCCTCTGCAAGGGCTGAGCGTGAAAAGGAGTAGTGCGCTATGATTACAATGACGGAATATCAGAAGAAGACCGGCTTCCCGACTGTTAGAATGAGAAGGCTGAGGATGTCGGAGACGATCCGGGAGATGGTTCGCGAAACCGAACTTCAGCCGTCCGATTTTATCTATCCTATGTTTGTCGTTCCCGGCAAGAAAGTCCGCCGGGAGATTTCTTCCATGCCCGGCGTTTTTCAGTTGTCTGTCGATGAACTCGTCAGGGAATGCGAGGGCGTCTATAAGGCCGGCGTGAAATCGGTTATCCTGTTCGGCATACCGTCACATAAAGATGAATATGGGTCGGAGGCATACGACGAGAACGGTATCGTCCAGCAGGCGATCCGCGAATTGAAGAAACAGGTGCCGGAGTTGTTTGTCATTACCGACGTTTGCCTCTGTGAATACACATCACACGGGCATTGCGGCGTCCTTCGTGAAATATTGCCGGGTCAGATAGAGATAGTAAATGACGAAACGCTGGACCTGCTCGCGAAGGAAGCGTTGACCCACGTCCAGGCCGGTGCCGACATGGTGGCGCCGAGCGACATGATGGACGGCAGGGTCGCCGCGATACGGAACCTCCTCGACGAGAACGGGTTTCTTAATACGCCCGTGATGAGCTACGCTGCGAAATACGCCTCGGGTTTTTACGGGCCGTTCAGGGACGCGGCGGAGTCGACTCCAAAGTTCGGGGACCGCAAGAGCCATCAGATGGATCCCGCCAATACTAATGAAGCCGTGCGTGAAGTGGCGCTCGATATAGATGAGGGAGCCGATATAGTTATGGTCAAGCCCGCGCTCGCATACCTGGACGTCATCTACCGCGTGAAGAACGAGTTCAGGATGCCGACGGCTGCATACCAGGTGAGCGGTGAGTATTCGATGGTCAAGGCTGCGGCCCGCAACGGCTGGCTGGACGAGCCGAGGATCATGATGGAGACTCTGACGGCGATAAAGAGAGCCGGTGCGGATCTCATACTCACATACTTCGCAGTCGACGCGGCGAAGCTGCTGAAAAAGTAGTATCCGGTGACCCTGCGAAGGTTCGTTAGTTCGCGGGGTTCGAACCGCAAATGATGGAGAGAGTTTTAGTCACGGGGGCCAGCGGGCTCGTAGGTTCCAACCTGTGCCATAGGCTGAGCGGATTGGGCTATGAAGTCGTCGGTCTGGTCAGGGAACAATCCAACCTTCTGGCGCTCGCGGGTTTCCCGGGCAGGATCATCAACGGCGATATTCTCGATGAATCCGCTCTCGTGAAATCCATGGGCGGGATAGACTATGTCTTCCACACTGCCGGGCTGGTAAGCTTCGATAACAGAAGAAGGGACGAGCTATTCAGTGTGAATGCTCATGGTGTCCGCAATATGGTGAACGCCGCGCTGAAAGCCGGAGTGAAGAGACTCGTTCACACGAGCTCCATTGCAGCGATCGGAATCCCCGCGCAGGGCGATACTGCAGACGAAGAAGTCGAGTACAACAAGTTCAGGCACAACGTCGCTTACGGCGACAGCAAGCATTACGGCGAAGTCGAGCTAATAAAGGGAGTCGAGCGCGGACTCGATGCCGTGATTGTAAACCCCGGCTCCATTATGGGCCAGAGGGATGTCCACTTCCATTCCGGGATTCTTTTGAAGGTTTTGAAAAAGTTGAGATTTAGCCCGTATCTCTCGGGTGGCATGTGTGTCGCCGGAGTGGACGATGTGGTGGAAGGCGAGATCGCAGCTCTCATATCCGGCAGGAACGGCGAAAGATACATCCTCGGAAGTGAAAACATCTCATTCAAGGAGCTTTTCATCCAGATCAGCCAGGTTGTCGGGATTTCTGACCGGAGTCTTCGCGTACCTCAATGGGCAGCCCGCGCGGCAGCGACCTCCCTCGAGGTTATTTCCGCGGTCACCGGAAGGCCGCCTATTCTGACGAAAGCACACGTTGTAAGCGCAACCCTGCCTCATTATTTTTCATCCGAGAAGGCGATCCATGAGCTTGGTTACCAGCCGCACCCGATCAGGGAGGCGATACGGAAATCTTATGAGTGGTACATTGAAAACGGGTTAATGTGAAACACGGAGTTGTGAAGGTTTTTGAACCTTCGCATGGTTAAAAAAAGCCTGAAAGTGCAGTACTTCAGAACGGAGACAAAATGAAAGAGCTGAATACAAAGAAGAGCAGCAAGCTTTTCAACGAAGCGAAGACACTCATGCCGGGCGGAGTCAACTCGCCCGTGAGGGCATTCAAATCGGTGAAGCGAGACCCGCTGTTCATCAGCAGGGCGAAGGGACAGTATATATATGACGTTGACGGGAACAGGTTCATCGATTACGTAGGATCGTGGGGGCCGATGATACTCGGTCACGCTCATCCTGCCGTGGTGTCCGCCTTGAAGAAGACCGTGGCGGGCGGCACGAGCTTCGGCGCGCCGACTCCTTATGAGGTTGAGATGGCGAAACTCGTCCGGAAGATGATGCCTTCAGTCGAAGTTGTCCGGATGGTGAACAGCGGTACTGAGGCGACCATGAGCGCGGTCAGAGTTGCGCGCGCGTTCACGAACCGTGAGAAGATCATTAAGTTTGCCGGCTGCTATCATGGTCACTTCGACAGCTTTCTTATCAAAGCCGGATCGGGCGCGACGACCTTCGGGACACCGGACTCACCCGGCGTGCCGAAAGATCTCGCCGCAAAGACGCTTGTGGCTGAGTTCAACGACCTGGATTCCGTCAAGAAACTTTTCGACGACAACCGGAACGAGATCGCGGCAATAATTGTCGAGCCTGTCGTCGGGAACATGGGCGTCGTGAACCCCAGAGGAGGTTTCTTGCCGGGCCTTTTGGATGTTGCGCACGCAAACGGAGCGTTGCTCATACTGGACGAGGTGATGACAGGTTTCCGCATTTCAAGAGGGGGTGCACAGGAAGCCTTCGGGATAAGGCCGGACCTCACAACTTTCGGAAAGATCATCGGCGGCGGGCTCCCGGTCGGCGCTTACGGCGGCCGGCGCGAGATCATGAAGAGCGTATCGCCGGACGGACCTGTCTACCAGGCAGGAACGCTATCGGGCAACCCGCTCGCAATGGCGGCCGGCCTGGCGCAGCTGAGAATTCTTGACAAACAGAAGAACATTTATAAACGCCTGGAAAGACTCGGCAAACTCCTCGAAGTCGGGATAAACAGGAACCTCGTCAAACTTGGATTGAACTACAGGTTGAATCGCGCGGGCTCCATGTTCACTCTCTTTTTTACCGCTGAGGCCGTGCGCGATTTCAGGACAGCGCTGACGAGCGACACGAACAAATTTGCGGTTTATTTTCAGGAGATGTTGAAAAGAGGCATTTATCTCCCGCCGTCGCAGTTCGAAGCAGCATTCATCTCAACTGCACATACTGAAGAAGATATAGAGAAGACCATCGACGCGAATTACCATTCGCTGATGGCTGTCGGTTGAGTTATGACGATGTCAGGAGTGAAGGAACCCTGTTAGAGCCGATGTTACTTCGTGACTTCCGGTGAGGGCTTGGATTGTTCCGCCGACTTTTTCTTTCCTCTGTACATTATTCCGAGCGGAACGATTACGATGTAGCTGAGAAACAAGAGTACCGGGACCAGATCCAGTGGGATGAATCCGTACACGGTATTGTTGGTGGCGAGGATTATGTAGGTGACAACGATCAGCAGCGCACCTCCGATGATGATCATGTAGTTGGTCCGGTTCAACGGCATCTCCGACTGGAACTTCGATTTCCTTAGGCGGTCGGTTCGTCTGGTTTTTACTGCTCTTGCCATGTTGTCACGCTTTCTTTTTCACAATATATAATTGAGAAGTGAATTAATTCAATATAGGAGATGAAATCGGCGTCCTTCTTCGAGTTGAAATTGGAAAGGTCGGAGACCTGCGTTCTTGGGAAGTCAATTTTGACGCACGTAATGGAATTGCCCCCCGGCTGATTCGAAATTTGCAGTGTCGCCTTGACAATTATACAGAAAGTCGCCAATTTAATTACCGATAAAGTAACCGATTACTTTCTGTGGAGGGCTGCAATCCGATCAAATCTAAGCCCTCAGCCGTTTGTTAAGCTGTCCATGAGAACCAGCGACTGTTATCACCATAAATGAGATCGGTCCTCATCTCCAGGGAACTGGATTTTGCGGACGGATTCGAAGAATTTATAAAGGAAAACTTCGGAGATAGAACACACCAATGCTATTCTACGGTAGGGGCTCTGCCAATCTGAGTCTCTCGCGGG
>JAJYJD010000139.1 GCA_021789755.1 Bacteroidota bacterium | reverse complement strand
ATGCCTGAATGTATGCCCGACGATCACGATCGTGAGTGCGATGCCTATCTTGCGAAGCCGACCGAGTTCATACCTGACGGGATAGAAATGCTGTGCGACCAGGTAGATCGCGATAGCCATTCCTGCGTACGCAAAGAACGTCGCCCAGGCGGCTCCGAACATGCCGTATTTCGGAATCAGAATAAGGTTGATCACTACATTTATAGCCGCGCCGATTCCCGTGATATAAGGCAGGTGAGACGTCTTTTTCTCTATGTAGATGCCTGCCATGAAATTTACGTACATGCCGTTGAACAGGTATCCCAGAAGGATTATCGGCACTATCCCGAGCCCTGACCAGTAAGCAGGGTTTATTATGAACCTGTGGAAGATCCTGATCTTGACGATATCGTCGATATAGAGTGAAACCAGCAGGACTACGATCGAACTGAAGAGAACGAAGTAAGTGAGAATCCTCGAATACATTTGTTTGGCGTTGGGTTCCGAGGCGTGGGTAAGGAAAAATGGACGCCAGGCGTAATCGTACATCGACACGATGAGCATCATGAATATCCCGAGCCGGTAGTTCGCCTGGTAAATTCCGACCGTACTTTCGTTTGTGAGGGCGAGCAGGATCGGGCGATCGATTACCTGTACCATCATGGCGGCAAGTCCGGCGGGAATGTACGGAAGACCGAACTTCAGCAGAGCCTTGTAAAGGTCATTCCTGAAATGAAGCTTGAGCTTCCGGACTATCGTCGGCAGGAGGAGTACGAGCGTTACCGATGAGGCGATCACGCCGCTTATGAAAATTCCTTCCACACCCTGGTGAAACTTCAGCAGCAACACCACGTTAGCCGTCACGTTCACCACGATGTTAATGATCTTGATAGCCGCGAATGTTTTCACCTTTCTCTCAAGCCGCAGAGCCGCGAACGGAATGACGGCCAGCGAATCAAGGAGGAGCATTAGAGAGGAGTATTTTATGGTGTCCGCAAAACCGACCGGTACTTGCACGATGGGCGCAAGCCTAAAACTGTTGAAAAAAATCAACGACGAGAAGAGAAGGGAAGTCAGGAGCACAGAAATGAACGGCGTGGAGAAAATTTCTTTATCGTTCCCGATTTCCTTCGTCGAAGCATATTTGAAGAATGCAGATTCCATCCCGTACATATAGATGATGTTCATGAAGGCGATATACGAATAGACCGTCGCAACCACACCGTATTGGGATGTGGACAAAACGTTCGTATAGAACGGAACGAGAAGGAAATTGAGGAACCGCCCGACGATCGTGCTGACGCCATAGACGGCGGTGTCGGCACCCAGGCTCTTTATCTTATCTAACAAGGCGGATCACTCACCCTTCTCTTGCAGACCGCGGGGGGAGTGACGGGGTATTGGATTAATGGAATATTGGATTGATGGATTGTTGGAAAACAGAGTCGGTCATTAGTCATCCCGAATGCGAACTCCGTATGTTTGCGATTTCCTCATTCCATCCTTTGGTCTTGGCTCTGGCTTGGAGCGATCTTATGAGCGCTAATAGCTTGTTTTCCACGGCACAGTGCAAGATGTCAAAATCCTCGAAGGTTTGATTTGGAAGAATACCACATTGCATAAGGCCGATCATCCTTGTCAACGCCTCGCCGGTGGACCCTACTGAGATGTATGGAAATTGCAGATACTTATTTATGGACTTGCGGCAATACCCTTCCGCAATGTTTGGGACGGATTGCACCGAATTGAATATTTGGGACTTCAACTTCATGTCGACCTTCTCCGCTCGGTTCACCGAAATCCATGTGAGCTTGAATAATTCCATGACATCATTCCATACTTCCAATCGCATGTACCCGCGATTTACGTTATGTCGCCTCGTCCATTCCATGACAAACCCCCTTTTCACTCTTTTTCCCCATTAATCTAACAATCCACTAACCCACTATCCTTTCTTTACCCCTTCCTCGGGATTATCCTCCACCAGCATAATCGGTATGTCATTTTCGACCCTGTAAACATGCCCGCACTTCTTGCACGTCAGTGTGTTCTTCTCAGCGCTGTACGCGAGATCGCCTCGACAATCCGGCTTCGGGCAGCAGAGTATGTCAAGCAGTTCCTTTTTCAACATGATCTCCTCCTGGAGTGACTATTGTAAACTGAGAATTTGAAATTCAGACTTCAAAATTGTATTCAAAGCTTTCCGTGAAGCAGGTCAAGGAACAACTTCGGCGCACGTACGGGTTTTCCTGTCTTGACGTCGATGAAACTGTGGACCGTAAACCCTTCGGTCATTTTGTCTGGTCCGCGGTATATCTCGTAATCGATCTGCAGTCGCGCCTTCGGAGTCTCCTTCAGCATTGCGACGATTTCGATCACGTCGTCGTACTGAACCTGCCTTACGTACTTTGCATACGCTTCGGTCAGTGGCAGGTAGAACCCGGCTTCTTCGAATTGGCGGTAGGTCATTCCGAGCGAGCGCATCAATTCAGCCCTTCCGACCTCGAAGTACTCGAAATACCGGCCGTTGTACACGCCATGCATTTGATCGGTTTCAGCATAGCGAACTCTGACGCTGCTTTTGATGGAATACATGTTGTGCGGGTGACTTCCTTATTTGCCGGAGTAGGAACCCATCGCCCCGAATTTTGCTATGCGGTTCTCAACCAGTTTGTCCGGCTTAACCTTCGCGAGAACGGCGAGTTCTTCCATAAGGATTTTTCTCAGGGTCTCGGCTGCGGCCTGGGGATTCTTGTGAGCACCGCCGACGGGTTCAGGTATTATTCTGTCTACGATTTTCTGCTGGAGGAGGTCGACCGCCGTCAGCTTGAGAGCTTCAGCCGCCTGTTCTTTGTAGTCCCAGCTTCTCCAGAGTATCGACGAGCAGGATTCGGGAGCTATCACAGAATACCACGCGTTTTCCATCATCAGGATTCTGTCGCCGACCCCGAGTCCGAGCGCGCCGCCGGATGCCCCTTCACCGATTATAGCCACGACAATCGGTACGCGAAGCTGCGCCATCTCGAAGAGATTCCTGGCAATGGCCTCCGCCTGGCCGCGCTCTTCGGCTTCGATGCCGGGGTAAGCACCCGGCGTGTCGAGAAGCGTCACCACGGGTTTCCCGAACTTCTCGGCGAGCTTCATCAACCGCAAAGCCTTCCGGTAGCCCTCGGGATTGGGCATCCCGAAGTTTCTGAAAATATTCGACTTTGTATCGCGCCCTTTCTGCTGGCCGATCAACATCACTGTCCTGCCGTCCAACTTTGCGAACCCTCCGACAATCGCGTGGTCATCCCCGAAATGCCTATCGCCATGCAGCTCGACGAAGTCTGTCGTCATCATGTTGATATAATCCAACGTATAGGGCCTTTCAGGGTGGCGTGCCAGCTGAACGCGCTGCCACCTCGTAAGATTCGAATAGATGCTCGTCCTGAGCTCGTTGATTCGCGATTCAAGTTTCGCAATTTCATCTGAAATGTCAAGCTGGTCAGAGAGCTTCCGCATCTCTTCGACTTTCTGTTCCAGCTCGATAATGGGTTTTTCAAATTCGAGGATTTGCTTTGTCATATTGTTTAAAAAAGTAACCTGGCACGGTGCACAAAGTCAAGGATAACTTGAACGCGAGATTTGCGAATGATCGCGGCTCAAGCCCATGAACTTTACCTTGACCTTTTTCTAAAGTGAGGGCAGGCTGTGCGATGCTCGCCATTTACCTTAAAATCGTGAGAGAGTGGCTGGTCCCGAGGGAATTTAAAATGTGGGGACGCGAGAGTAGGTCCCCACTTTGAGTCCGAAATGATGCTGCGGAAATTACATCTCCTCGCTCCTGACAACGAGGCGAAAACCCTTAACCATGAAATCAGTATACTGGCTTAGATCGACACCAGCCCCGGAGAAACGGAGAGACCATTGGCGCTCTTCTCCCGCCAGGATGGGGTGGATGCGACAATGCACAGTACCCAGCTTTTCTTCGCAAGTGAGGTCCGTGTAGAAACATCCTTCCAGGTCGCTGGGCGAAGCGATGTCTGATCGGCTCATGTTCACTAATCCGCCGCGAGCAACCAACTGTGCCGCGGACTGATCGAAATAAGTCGTGTCAATATGCAGTGTCCAACCCGAAAGCTCAGTTGTGGACATAGTCCCTGGAACCACTTCGGAATTTGTCCCTGTCCCGGATTGGCAGGAAATAAATGATATGGACACGAATAACGTTAAGATAAGCATACCCTTCAATTTCTTAGCCTCCCTTTAATTGCAGAATGTTAATACTCGGTAGCGATAATGTCAATGGCCGCTTACCGCCTTTCGTGCCTGGGTTCTTGTTCAAGACGAGGCGGCCAAAGAGATCTCCGAAATAGCTGGCATTCCCCAAAATCAGCTCCGCCGCTCGATTGATGCTGGAAAAGAATTCTCAAACTAATATATTGTATCTGAGTCGGGAGGAACATGAAGAAGATTATTGGCGCAATTCTGCTCTTGACAGGGAGCTTGCTTGTCCCGGGAAAATCCTTCGGGCAGGGCTTAATAACCAATCCACAGAACGAGAAGTATCTCTTTACGGCGGGAACCGATGATGCAGAAGCGTTTCTTTATAATCCTGCTTACCTCGGCGTGTATAAAGGAGGTGGGGTGCTTGACGGATACTCCTTTTTTCCGAGCAAAGCCCGGCTTGTCCCGTCAGGATCTTTTCATGATTTTGGGATTTTCGCGCAGCAGGGGAAATTCGGCATTTCATACCGTAATGCAGCCACCGCCGGCGAAGCTTTGAATGAGTACTCGGTCGGGCTCGGCGTAGGCAACGCGGGGGCCGGCCTCGGTTTTTCCCTCTCCTATGTTGACATCACTGGCGTCGGCACCAGGTGGTTCCCGGCCCTTGGATTGATCTTTCGGCCAGACAGCCACGTAAGTCTGGGAGCGGGATATCATAATTTCTCCGATGAGCCTTTCGGAGGCCACCAGGTCGAAAACGTTGCGAATCTTGGCCTCAGCATCCGTCCGTTAGGGTCGGAGTTCCTGACGTTAAACGGGGACCTGATCCTTCCCCAGCATCACACAAGAGGGTATAAGCTCGGATTGAGTCTCGAGCTGATACCCGGTTTAAAGCTCTACGGTATATATGATCACTCGGGATACGGCGTAGCGAATAACGTACTTCCGGCGCCTTCATCCGGCCCTGCACCCTACACTCCGACCTACCTGTGGGGGAATTCAGTTTCATTCGGGATAAGTTTCAATTTCGGGAGCCACCTACATATTGAGGGGGCGTCAAGCTATCAGTCGGGCACCTATTTGGCGACATACGGTCGTGTCGTACTGACTTCGGACGAGATAAAGACGATCGTTCCCGAAAGCAGGATCGCAGAAATAACCATAAAGGGGGGCATCCACGACGCGCGCGAGTCCGCTTTTCTATTCAGCAGACCGCCTAAGAACCTCCTCAATTACGTCGATGAAATCAGGAAATGCGGCGACGACCCTTCGATCAAGGCACTTATCCTGAAGATTTACCCGTATTCGACGAGCGAGACTTTCTTTGCGCTATCGGGCGAGACGCAGGAACTAGCTGACGCGGTGAAGTATGTCCGGTCGAAAGGGAAAAAGGTTTATGCCTACTTAACCGACGACAGCGGAGTGAACGAGCTCTATCTTGCAAGCAATGCTGACGAAATTTATATGCCGCCGTCAGCATTCATCGCCGATTATGGGATCGATTTTGACGTCGTCAGGTTGAAAGGACTTTTCGACAAACTTCACATCACCTGGAATGCGCAAACGGCAGGGAAATACAAATCAACTTTTCACACATCATATACCGATTCTGCTTCGCCGGAACAGGCGAAACTGATCCAGGGACTCGTTGACGATATTTATTCACAGATGCTCAAACAGATAGAGGTCAATCGGGAGATCACGATTGACAACAGCCTCAAGTCAGACCTTGCGGCGCTGATTTCTTCGAGCGATGCGACCCGCCTGCACCTCATTGACGGCGTTGCATACTACGACAAATTCAAACGCGATGTCATCGCGGACCTGTCCCGCAAGATTGGCGGTCTCGGTGAAATCGATCCTGCAGAGATCCATTATCGCTCGACCCGCTGGGGAAGGAGGCCGGAGATTGCGGTGATCGGGATTTACGGGACGATACTGACAGGGAAGAGTTCACCTCCCGCACCGTTCCCGATACCATTTCTAGGAAGCGACCGCGTGACCGGTTCAGAGACGGTCATCGCACAAATAAAGGCTGCAGCCGAGGACAAAAATATAAAAGCGATAGTCCTGCGGGTGAACAGCGGAGGCGGATCGGCGCTCGCTTCCGACGAGATCTACAATGCAATTATGGAAGCCAAGTCCAGGAAGCCTGTCGTAGCTTCGTTCGGTAACGTTGCTGCGAGCGGAGGATATTATGTCGCGGTCGGAGCGAACAGAATATTTGCCGAACCTGCGACACTTACGGGTAGCATCGGAGTGGTGATTGCTTTTCCTGTGCTCACGGATTTTCTCGAAAAAGACCTCGGCAGCAACGTGGAGGAATACCGGAGCGGGGAAAACTCGAGCGTTCTCAATCCGCTTCACAAGTGGACCGAGAGGGATCTAAAGTACGTCGACAGCTACTTGAATGAGACCTATACGGACTTCAAGACAAAAGTCTCCGAAGGCAGGAAGCTCAGCCCGGCGCGTGTCGATGAGCTTGCGCAGGGGAAAGTATATACTGGTGTGCAGGCAAAGAATGTCAATCTTGTAGACGAGTACGGCGGACTCGAAAGCGCAATTCAATACGCGGCCGATGCAGCTGGAATTTCAGGCGATTACCGCGTGAAGATGTTCGAAGTACCCGGCCTGGGTCTCGGAAGCCTCCTGAGGTTTGGAGCTCAAATCCTGGGCAGTTCTTCAGATTGAATGCGAGCCGCCGAATTTCTATTTTTGATTATTAACACAATAATTGGAGCAGAAATTATATGAAGAAAAGATTGTTCACACCGGGGCCGACGCCTATTCCTGAGAGCGTGATGCTCACTATGGCGGAGCCGATTATTCATCACAGAAATCCTGAATTTGTCGAAATCCTTACAAGCGTTAACCAGAACCTTAAGTACCTGTTTCAAACGAAGAACGAAGTCCTCACACTGACCAGCTCGGGCACTGGCGCAATGGAAGCTACCGTCGTAAACCTTCTCTCTGCGGGGGACAAGGCGATGTTCGTCAACCTCGGAAAGTTCGGCGAACGCTGGGGGGAGATAATGAAGGCGTACGGCGTCGAGCCGATCGAAATAAAGGTCGAGTGGGGGACCGCCCCATCGCCGGAACTGATCCTTGGGGCATTGCAGAAGAACCCGGGTGTCAAGGCCGTGTTCATAACTCACAGCGAGACCTCGACGGGCGTGTTCACGAACATCAAAGAGATCGCGGCTGCGGTTCATGAGAAATATGATATAGCCGTTGTCGTCGACGGTATTACTTCGGTCGGTGCGCACGAGATGCGCTTCGACGAGTGGGGGCTCGACGTCATCGTAACCGGCTCGCAGAAGGGTCTTATGGTTCCGCCGGGGCTGGCGTTCGCGGCGCTGAGCGACCGGGCGAAGAAGATGCTCGAGACTTCGAGACTTCCTAAATATTATTTCAGTTTCAAGAAAGCATTAAAGGCGCACGCCGGCAACGATACACCTTTCACACCGGCAATCACACTCATTATCGGTCTGGAAAAAGCGTTGCGGATGATAAAGGAAGAGACGGTCGAAACGATCTGGCACAAACACAAAGTCCTCTCGGAAGCGGTCAGGAACGGATGTGAATCTGTCGGGCTCAGACTGTTCGGCTCCCCGGCGTCGCACGCAGTGACGGCAGTGAACGTTCCTGAGGGCGTGGAGTATTCCAAGTTCAACAAGATCCTGAAACAGAAATACGGCATCACCACCGCAGGAGGCCAGGAGCACCTGAAGGGTAAAATATTCAGAGTCTCTCATCTCGGGTATTACGATGAAGTCGATATAGTCGGTGTCGTTGCGGCTCTGGAGTGGACGCTGCACGATCTTAATTTCAAATTCGAACCAGGATCGGGAGTTACCGCCGTACAGGAAACCTTCGCGAAATACGCGGAGGAAACGGCGGAGGTAGTGAAATGACCGTCATAAAAGGATATATGATGCCGGTGATCAGGCATCAAAAGGAGGTTGCTGACAGATGAAGGTACTGATCACTGATCCGATCGAGCAGGTTTGCACCGACATCCTCCAGAAGGAGGGAATGCAGGTCGATGCGAAGCCGGGTCTGCCTCCCGACGAGATAAAAAAGATTATCGGCGGGTACGATGCCCTGATCGTCAGGAGCGGGACGAAAGTTACAGCGGATATTATTGCCGAGGCGAAGGAGATGAAGGTCATCGGGCGCGCCGGCGCGGGCGTGGATAACATCGACGTCGGAGCCGCCACGCGTAAAGGCATCGTCGTTATGAATACACCCGGCGGCAACACGATTTCAACCGCGGAACACACGATGGCGCTGATGATGTCCATGGCGAGAAACGTTCCCCAGTCGCTTCACGATCTCCAGAACGGGAAGTGGGAACGAAAGAAGTACATGGGAACGGAACTTTACGGGAAGACCCTCGGCGTTATCGGCCTCGGAAAGGTCGGAAGGGAAGTCGCCGCGAGAGCGAAGGCTTTCGGGATGAACGTCATCGGGTACGATCCGCTCCTTGCGGGAGATGCAGCATCGAAGCTGGGACTCGAGACGGTTGCGCTCGACGATGTTTACAGCCGCTCCGATTTCATCACGGTGCATACTCCC
>JAJYJD010000138.1 GCA_021789755.1 Bacteroidota bacterium | reverse complement strand
GTACACAGAAAAAAGAACAGATTCACACGGGCAAGCCTATTATAAATAATTCGTTCCGTGAGACCCTTGTTCTATGGTTCTCCTCCCTCAACCGGAGAGGCCGCAGACTCCGTCTGAGTCCGCCGACTCTGTCGAGATCAAGGCGAGGGTGATTTCACCGGTTGGTAATTCAATCAGTAAAAATCTCGTTTTCATCTGTGTCATCAGTGTGCTGCTTTCGAGAAACCGAGTGCTCCAATCCGCCCGCGCCGTTGATTGATTTTGAACGGATATTCTCATAAAATAGTCACATGCTAACTCGATCAGAGCGAAATGCCGACATGAACTCCGCTGAACAAGCGGGGCGGAAAACCGTCGGCATCGGAGTGGCGGTGACTGTGCTGATGTTGTTCGCTTCGCTTTTCCTTCCTAAATGCAAAGCCGTTGCCGCGATGGCAGCGCCCGCACCCGGCGTCATCACGCCCGGTTTCGATTCACATGCCTCTCTTCACATATCAATGCGAGGAACAAAAACTACCGCAACCATCGTGAGGCCGGAAGACTGCGTGTGGGGCGACTCCGGCCGTTACCTGATGGCTATCGAAAATCTCCGCACAGCGGATGCTCGATCCGACATCACCTCCGTGAAAGCTGGTTCAACGATGGTCTCCGATGGCAGCGGTGAAAAAGGAGCCGATAACTACCTCGACAAAACGGGAGCCGGCACTGCTGTGCTGTCCACCGACGCGGGGAAGGCGATGGTCGGCCGGCAAGCCTCTAACGTAGCTACAGACGGATTGGTCCCGGAGAGAGACGGCGGATTCGGAATGACTCTCCATGCGGACGATTTTGTCGCGCACACCAGGGAATACCTTCAAACGAAGAAATAGTCGGCAGAGCTAAAACCCAATCGTAACATCCCGGTCCGGACATGTGTTCAGATCGCGGTCAATTACAGCAGATCACGATTTCACGATCGATAACTTATTCCCAGCGCATTGGGAATGCAGATTGGAGTTTAGATATGAACTGCCGGAACAATTCAAAACGATATAAATGTCTCAACAGGTGCGTTGCGCTCGGGATCTTCCTGCTGACGATGACGCTTTATTCCCTGACTGCACAATTATCCGTCGCTTACTGGGATTGCGCTGAGTATGCCGCCACTTCGCCGACGCTCGAAGTCCCTCATCCGCCTGGCGCGCCGCTGTTCGAGATTGTCACCAGAATCGCATCTATGATCCCGGTCGTCAGGGACATTGCCATGCGAATGAACCTGGTTTCAGGGCTGGCGAGTGCTCTTGCAATCATGTTCCTGTACCTCATTGGAGTCAGGGTCATATCAAGGTGGAAAGGGGCGGCGGAAGACTTCGTGACTGCATTGTCTGTGTACGGTGCCTCAGCCATCGGTGCACTCACGCTTGCGGTCAGCGACACTTTCTGGTTCAATGCGGCGGAGTCGGGGCTCTTCGCGATGAGCATTTTCTTCATATCGCTCATTGTCTGGCTCGGCATGGTATGGTTCGACGAATCTGAAAAGAACGGTAATATGAAATACCTGCTCCTCGCCGCATATTTCCTCGGGCTGTCGGGCGGAGTGCATCAACTATGCCTCCTGTCCTATTTCCCGATCGCGGTTCTTGTCTATTTCAGGAAATATGAATTTGAATGGAAGCAGTTCATCAAATTCGGAATGATCGCGCTACTTGGCTTCTTTGTAATCTACCCTGGGATAGTGAAGTGGATGGTAACCATGCTCGGCGGCGGCTGGGATTTCGGCCCGCTTAAATTCACCCACGACGTTTTCATACAGATGATTCCGCCTGCACTTCTGTTGCTTGCAATCTACGGTGTACGGAAATCTGAGAAGTCGAAGAAATGGACTCTGAACATGGTCCTGCTTTCGGGACTTTTCGTTCTGATGGGATATTCAACGTATGCCCTTATCTACGTCCGCGCGAATGCGAACCCTCCGATCAACGAAAACAATCCTGCCACGTTGCAGCGCCTTGTCGGCTATCTCGAGCGCGAGCAGTACGGCAGGCAACCGGCTCTCTGGCCGAGAAGGTGGAGCTCCGATCCGGTATACCAGGCGAACTACGCAAAGTACTCGTCCGATCTTGATTATTTTTGGTCGTACCAGTTGAGCCACATGTATCTCCGCTATCTCGGTTTCAATTTTATCGGGCGAGCCGGGGACATTCAGGACGCGCCCGTCGTGCTGTTCGGCCCGCCTGGCGGCTGGCACGACGGAGAGCCCGGATTCCCGGCAAGGTATTTTGCCATTCCATTCCTCCTTGCACTCTTCGGAATGTGGTACCACTTCAAAGAAGACACGAAGCTCGCGTCGGTATTCATGACGATGTTCATAGTTATGGGATTTGCACTCGCAGTGTATTTTAATATGGCGGATCCTCAGCCTCGGGAGCGCGATTACTTCTTTGTCGGATCGTTCTTTGTATTCGCCATGTGGGTCGGAATCGGGGCGTCGGGAATAATGGAAATATTGGCTCGCAAAGTGCCGAAATTGAAAATGAAAGGCGTCGTCGCCGGGATAACTGCAGTGGTTCTGCTTGTCGCGTCGCCTGTAAATATGTTCAGGGAGAACCTGTTCAGTCACGACCGCCACGGCAACTACGCGCCCTTCGATGTCTCTTACGATATTCTCCAGTCCTGTCCGCGCAACGCGATACTCTTCACAGGCGGGGACAATGACACATTTCCATTGTGGTATTTGCAGGAGACACTGGGAATACGAACGGACGTACGGGTAATCTGTCTCAGCCTTGCGAATACTGGCTGGTACCTTTTGCAGCTCAGGGACGACACTCCTCACGGCGCTCAGAAAGTCCCGTTCACGTACACGGACGGAGAGATCGAACAAATCGCACATATGGGAGGTGTCGAATGGCAGCCGAAGACATTCCGACTGCCGGTACCGCCCGAAGTATATAAGGAATTCGGATTCCCCGATACGAGCGCGACTGATACAGGCTACATACAGTACATTATGGACCCGACGATCGGAAGCGGAGCACTCCGCGGCGTCAGGGTTCAGGATCTCATGATCAACAGCATTGTCACGGCGAACCAATGGCGGCGTCCGATCTGTTTCGGGATCGGGGTTCCTCCGCATGACTGGATCGGGCTTGGTAACTATTTCGTAAGGCAGGGACTTGTCTACGAATTGTCGCCGGTCCCTGCTAATGTGCCTTACCCCGACAGGATAAACGCTCCGGTGATGGAGAGGTGCGTTCTCAACGAGCCGGCCAGTTACGATCGCCACCAGGATTACGGGTTTATGTATAAAGGACTGGACAAGCCCGGGATCTACTACGACAGCAACACGAGGAACATGCTTTACACTCTGCGTGATTCCTTCGTGACGCTTGCTTCATATTACCAGGCACATAACGAGAACGATAAGTGTGTCGCGACGCTCGACTCGATGGAGGCGAAACTACCTATCGAATCGATCCCGTCAGATTACCGCGAGCTCAGTTATATCGCGCGCTTGTATTTTCTCGCTGGTGCGATGCCGCAGTTTCACAGGTTTGCGGGCATTGTGGAGAAGGACGCGATCGAAGCGATCGCAGAAAATCCGGACGATGTCAGGAGTGCGTACAATCCTTACTCGGTTCTACTCGGCATATATGACATGAAAAGCGAATACGGAAAATCGATAGCGGTCCTCGAAATGTTACAGGAGCGTTTCCCCGGTAGTCAGGCCATCGCCGATCGTATAAAACAGCTTCAGACTATGATGAAGGAAAGGTCGGGAAGCGATTTGCGCGGTGGTTCAGAGCAGAAATAACCCCGATCGAAAGGACTCATGACAATTTAATGGAGGATAAGCGTACTCGATTGCGAGCAGAATCCTCGTCTCAGTTTTTGCGCAAAGCATCTACTCCCGCGGGCGGGAGCGCGTACATTTCCATGAAGGTGTTCTCAACCCACGCTGTGGCGCCCCACTAGTTCTATATCAAATGGTGGGCGCCACGGAACGAGCGCTGATTGATTTGACCTGTGTGCCAACCTAGGCTGCCAAATGGCGGGTGTCGTGATTTGTACAGTTAGCGCTGGTATGCTTATCATTCGATTTGAAGCGGGCAAACGGAGCCACGTGGAGCGACTTCGTTCGTCAACTTCGACCGTGCTTCGCAATTCCATGAGGCTGGATTTCAGTGAGCTATCCGTAAAAATGTGCCTGCATTTCCGCCTTTTGTATAAACTCCCCTCACTGTTAACCGGTTATATTAGTATCGCAAGTTCAGACTCGCTTTCATGATCGAATTAACATAGGAATAGGAGAAATAATGCAGAAGCGCAGACTTGGAAAAAGCAATCTGGAGGTCTCGGCCCTCGGGCTCGGCTGTATGGGAATGAGCTTTGCGTACGGGCCGCCGCCGGACAAGAAAGAGATGATTGCTCTCATACGTAAAGCAGTCGAAGGCGGTCTCACTTTTTTTGATACCGCTGAAGCTTACGGCCCGTTCAGAAATGAAGAGCTGGTCGGCGAAGCCCTTGCTCCCTTTCGCGGCCAGGTGGTGATAGCCACCAAGTTCGGTTTCAAGTTTGGCCCCGGGGGACAACAGACGGGGCAGGATAGCCGGCCGGAGCACATAAGGCAAGTTGCCGATGCTTCGCTGAAACGACTCAAGATCGATTCCATCGATCTATTCTACCAGCATCGCGTCGATACGAATGTTCCCATCGAAGACGTAGCTGGAACTGTGAAGGATTTGATCCGGGAAGGTAAGGTGAAGCACTTCGGCCTTTCTGAAGCGGGAGTGAACACCATCCGGCGCGCGCACGCCGTTCAGCCCGTGACTGCTCTCCAGAGCGAATACTCTCTGTGGTGGAGACGGCCCGAAGAGGAAGTTATACCGATACTCGAAGAACTTGGGATCGGGTTCGTTCCATTCAGCCCTCTTGGCAAAGGTTTCCTCACGGGTAAGATCGACGAGAAGACGACGTTTGACAAATCCGACTTTCGCAACATTGTCCCGCGCTTCACAGCCGAGAATCGAAAGGCGAACCAGGCCATGGTGGACTTGCTCGCCAGGATTGCGGCGCGGAAGAAAGGGACGCCCGCGCAGATTGCGCTCGCCTGGCTGCTTGCCCAAAAGCCGTGGATCGTTCCAATCCCGGGGACAACGAAGCTGAACCGCTTGCGGGAAAACACGGGAGCCGCTGAGCTGACGCTGACTTCCGAGGACTTGAGCGAGATACACGCCGCGCTGGAACAAATCAAGGTGGCGGGGGACCGCTATCCGGAAGCGTTGGAAAAAAGAACAGGACTATAAGAATAGTGGAGTCATTATGAATACTTTGGAAAATCAAAACACGATTTTTCCGAAAGGTGATAAAGCATCCGCTGATTACTTCACCGGAACTGCGTGGGTGAATATACTGGTTCCGCAGGATGAGACGGGAAGCTATGCAGTGGGTAATGTTGTGTTTGAGCCGGGTTGCAGAAACAACTGGCATAAACATCCGGCTGGACAGATTCTCCTCGTCACCGACGGCCGCGGCTATTATCAGGAAAAAGGGAAACCCGCGCGGCTGCTGACAAAAGGGGATGTCGTCGTCATCCCCTCTCACGTTGAGCACTGGCACGGCGCCGCGCGCGACAGCGGCCTCACCCATATCGTTCTTACCAACAACTCGAAGAGAGGCGCCGTGGAGTGGTTGTCACCGGTAACAGATGAAGAATATTACAGTGTTCACCCTGCACAAACGAAAGCGAGAATATGAAAATGACGGAAGCTGCAATCAGAAACCACGACAAAATGTTTCCCAATCACCTATCGACGCTCCAACAAACAGACCCTGAGCTTACCGGGGTGTATGACAACTTCGCTTTTAATGAAATAACGAGAAAAGGGGAATCGGAAAAAGGCTCGGTTATTTCTCAAAAGAGCCTTGCAGCTTTCATCGCAACATTGATCAATTCCCCGGAACAGTTTGTCCGCGAAAACCTGGGAATCAACAAACCAAATTCGTGAAACAATAATCATTCAAAAGAAAGCAAACAGCATATGAGCAATAACATCGAAGACAAAGTCATCGTGATCACCGGCGCGAGCAGCGGGCTTGGAGAAGCAGCCGCCAGGCATCTTTCGGCAGAAGGGGCAACCGTTGTGCTGGGTGCGCGTCGCGCGGACCGCATACAAACGATAGTGAAGGAGTTGACAGCCAAAGGTGGCAAGGCGCTGGCGGTCGCGACAGACGTGACGCGTTATGATCAGGTGAAAGCGTTGGTCGACGCCGCTGTGAAAACGTACGGCCGTATCGACGTGATGATCAATAATGCCGGACTGATGCCTCACTCTCCGCTCGAGCGGCTGAAAGTCGACGAATGGAACCAGATGATCGATGTAAACATCAAGGGTGTCTTGTATGGTATTGCCGCGGCGCTTCCATATATGAAGCAACAAAAGTCCGGGCACATCATCAACGTTTCTTCCGTGGCGGGTCATAAGGTCACACAAGCCGGTGCCGTTTATGCGGCAACGAAGCACGCCGTTCGCGCGTTATCAGAAGGACTGCGGCAGGAGGTCAAGGCGTATAACATCCGAACGACGGTGATCTCCCCCGGAGCCGTTGCCACCGCGCTGCCGGATTCCATCTCGGAGCCCGACATTTCACAGAACATCCACAGATTCTATGCGGCGAATGCTATTCCGGCCGACTCGTTTGCACGGACGGTCGCCTTTGCCATCAGCCAGCCGGAGGATGTGGACATCAACGAAATTCTCTTCCGGCCCACACGCCAGGAACTGTGAAAGCACTCGACACCAACGAGAAAGCAGGTGACGATATGACAGGGCTCGCCGGATGACCAATCAAGATGTCTGCAGGCCGGTGTTCGAGGACAAGTCATTTCACGTTCTCCTTTCCCTTGCGGTGTACGGAAAGCCTGGGATCGCCGCGCTTCCTGTTCGTTCCCACGAGACGGTGGCACTGTTTGGCGTCGGAGTGGCGGCATTGCTCCTGCCCTTCATCGGGATTCACAACGCATGGTGCAGGGATAAAGCAATTCACGAATTGAGGATAATAATACCGATGAGTACATTGGGAAAGATATGAAACGCTTTAAAACAATTGCAGAATTGGACCAGGCCGAGGGGTTTCACCCTCCCGAACATCCGCTCATAAGCTTAAATCTGCTCACGCGTGTATCCACTCTTGAGAAGAACATGGAGTTCACGTGCGATTTCTACATCATTTGTTTCAAGAAGGTAAAATCCGGCGAGCTGTGGTACGGCAAGACAAAATACGATCACAACACAGGTCTCATGTTTTTCACAAGACCAAATCAGCTGCTTACTGCCCGCGGTCTCCAGTTGGCGGAAAAAGGGTTCGCGATTCATCTGCACGAGGATTTCCTGATGGGTCATCCTCTGTTCGGCGAAATCAGAAAATACGCGTTCTTTGATTATGAAAACCACGAAGCCCTTCACCTTTTACCGAGGGAAAAGGAAATCATGTGGTCGCTCTACCATAAAATGGATACTGAGTACCGCAACAACCCCGACGAATTCAGCAAATCCATCATCCTCTCGCACCTTGATTCCATACTCAAGTACGCCCAGCGTTTCTATAAAAGACAGTTCATCGACCGGAAGCAACTGTCGGGCATAACGGTTACAAAATTCAACGAATGTATGGATGCGTATTTTGAAAAAGGAGGCGCAGGAGAAAAGGGACTGCCTACGGTGAACCACATGGCTCCCCAACTTCATCTGTCGCCAAAGTATTTGAGCGATTTATTGAGACAGGAAACAGGCAAAACCGCGCTGGAGCTGATTCATCTCTATGTGATGTCCGAGGCCAAAAACCTGCTCATCGCCGGCGACCGAAGCATCTCTGAGATTGCGTATCAGCTTGGCTTCGGAAACCCACCGTACTTTTCTCGGCTGTTCAAGAAAGAAGTAGGCGTCAGTCCAAAGGAATACAAAAGCCAGCTTCTGAATTAACTAGATCCTATTCCGCTTCCACTGTCGTTTCGTTCAACAACCTGACTGCCGGTCTCGCTTCCATTGACCCTACTTCTTGCGGGATTCAGAAAGCGGAGCGGGCAGGTCTTCACGGCAGCCATCGAATATCATTGATTTGTGCGCCCCACTCGTCTTCACGTACATTGCAGATAAAAATTACGTTGATGGTATTCTTAAACCCAAGACATGTTGTGGATTGGGTACCCCGGATGGAATTGGGCTTGTTGACCCAGTACCGAGAGCGAGAGTGGAAACCGCACGAGGGGTGAAGCTAGTCCCGAGTGAGATTTAACTTAGTCTGGAGACCGCTACCAATTCGGGACAAGCGGGAAAAATCGTCGGGGAAATTCCGGGCGTCAATGAGTTGCGATCGGAGCCGGGGTCCCCGGAAGGTGATTCATGAAACTTGTTACTGTGCCGAAAGAGGGACTCGAACCCTCACCTGGGGTAAGCCAGACTGGATTTTGAGTCCAGCGCGTCTACCAATTCCGCCATTTCGGCTTTGCTCAAATATAGCACGTATTCGCCGCTTTTGAAACAGTCACTCCGAATCAGCAGGTCGTCTTTTTGCCCTTGAGGTACTAAATCGCGACAGGTAAGTCACTTCTGTCGAGTGCCGACATGGCATTTCTCATGGCGGAGAGTCTTACTTGCGCGTAGATCATGATGGTCGGACCTGCCTACAACCGCCTTGACAGCCCCGGACTCAGAAGTCCAGCGATCTGCTTCCACCAGTCAGCGATCAGATATTTTCCCACCGTCTTTTCACGAACGTTCTTCAGCGAAGTGCT
>JAJYJD010000137.1 GCA_021789755.1 Bacteroidota bacterium | reverse complement strand
TGTGACTCCACCTTCCGTCGCAATCGGCTTGGTGAAAAGGTTCGTCAGGCCAAGTCCGAACAGTACCAGGAACACGAAAGTAAGTCCTATCGGGACCTCGAATTTCCCAATCATAAGATTAGGCGGTACCTTCCATTCCCGCGGTGACTTGTCCTTATATCTAAGCACAAGGATTGAGAAAGTGGTCATGACAAATGTCCAAACGACACCGAACGCGTATGCTTCGCCGAGGAGAAAGACGTCGCCGCGACTTCCGATTATCAGAAGGAGCTGCAGGATCGCAAGCAAGTTTATAATCCGGTAAGAGGTGCCGTAGCGCTTGTGAGGCCTCCGGAACCATTCGTGCAGCACTCCGTCCTCTGCGACCCGGTTCAAGACACTGTTTGCACCGATGAGGGAGGTGTTGACCGCACCGGCCAGGATCAGGAAGCCCACGACCACAACGAACATCTGAAGTGCGAGGAGAGCCGCGTGAGGACCGATCAGGTTCATTGCGAGGCCGCTTAGAGCGTTATCGTTGTACTTGCCCATTAGGTCCTGCTGAGGTATGATCATCGCACCGAATAGAGAGTTGAGTCCGGTAAAGACGAAGCTGAACACAAACATTATGAGAGCGGTTTTCTTCAGGTTGGACAATTTCGGCGACTCGATTTCCCTGTAGACCTGGGCAAGGGTTTCCTCACCGCTGACCGCTAGGATTGAATGTCCCATTCCGACGATTACACCTACAAAGCCGATAGTCTTCAGCCAGTCAACGCCCTTGAGCCAACCGAGAGCATCGGGGGACAAATTTACAGTGAAGGGCGGCAGCTTTACCCCGCGGACCGCGATAGTTGCCACGGACCAGACGAAAAGCAATACACAGAGCACCCCTGTGATCTGGAAGATTCTCAGAGCCTTCTCGCTCGATTCTTCTATGCCGATGATGTTGTTCCGCCAGAAATATAGCTCGATCAACACAGCGGCCCCGACCGCCACCAGGTTGCCGGGTACCTGCACGTTCGAGCCCGCAGAATGAAGGACGGAGTTGATCATTCCTTCAAGGTACTGGCCGGCGGAGACCGCACTGATGGGAGCTGTAATCAGGTAATCGAAAACCAGGGCAGAGACTGCCAACTTCGCAAAACCACTCCCCAGGGTTTTCTTCACGACTCTGTAGCTTCCGCCGCGAACGAACATGCTCGACGATTCTATATATACTGCCCTGATGCCGTAGGCAAACAGCATCACGAAGAGGATGAACCACGGCGCTGAAGGCCCCACCGCCTTCTCCGCTATGCCGAGTGCATAGAAGGCACTCGAGCCGAGATCAGCTACGACGACCGCAGCCGCACGCCAGTAGGAAATGAAAGACAACATCACGGTGGTTATCACAACCACCTTGACTCTCTTTAAGTCTAAACCTTCAGAATCTTTCTGTACATCTATGTATTCTTGCTTCATGAGAATTCTTTTTACAAGTGTCTAAGCTATAAGGTAGAATAAGAAGAAACAAACCGAGAGAAATCCGGCCCTCCGCTCAATTTGACTATTTCAGCAGGACAGCCTTCAATGTTTTCCTTTCCCTGACGCCGGAGGCCGAAACATCGATAATGACGAAGTAAACTCCGGCCGTACACTTTCCGAGGTCGAGTGCAATTGACCGGGTTCCGACATCGAGATGCAGCTGTTCACTTTTCACGAGTCTTCCTAGCGGAGAATAGATTGAAACCGAGGCGATCGACGCGCGCGAGTTCGCGGGAAGGGAGATGTCGAATCTTGCCGTCGGGTTGAAGGGGTTTGGGTAAACGTCGGACACTCTGATGACAGTCGGCATGAGCACCTGGACACCGGATGTCAGGGAGGGAGAACCGGCTTCGAGCCAGGCTGAGTAAACGAGAGATGCCAAAGCTTCGGAAGCCCCCTGCAACTCCTCGTTCATCAGAGTATCGAGCTTTGCCCACATGGCCGAGTAATAAGCCGAGCCATATTGTGAGTCAATAGATTTCGCGTAGATGTCTGCGTCCAGTATCGCCGCGACATGTGCGTTCGACTCGCCGATCACCCGGAACGCAAATTCCAGCGCGTTCGTGTCGATCTTCCCCACATTTGCCGCACTCATGGAAATGCTCCCCTGGTAAGCCTCAAGCAGATCCGATTCAAACCTAAAATGGATATCCGATTGACCTGTCATTTGCCCGTTGTAATTAGTTGTGCAATGAAGAGGTTGAAAAGCATCGCCGATATAATGACCGAGATCGGCAATGACGCTGTCTGCCCTGCTCCAGTCGTGATTCGCCATGTACTGAACGAGGGCGCCGTATGTTGAAGCTATCGTCCACGGGAGGATTCCCTTGTCCAAAACCGTCGAGCTTCCATACTCCGCGCAAAGTGAATCATTGTTGTGGGTGAGGGTTCGTGATGCAAATTCGGGATAATAGTCGATATCCATGAAATGCTTCGAAAACTCGTTCGGGTCCCTGCGCTTGCGTGAATCGGCGTCCGAAGCATGCTGGACATAATAGGATGAACTGGCGGACAAACTCTGGAGCGGCAAGGGAAGAAATCTCTCGAAATTTCCGTTTATAATCTGATGGCCTGTTCCCCCCCCATCCGAACGCAACATTCCAAACGAGAAAGAGAACTGAAACGGTTCTGCCCAAGTGATTCAACGTTTTCATACGGTCATTTCTCCAGAACGAGTTTGATCGTGGTGGCCCGGTACGGTGTCAACAGGCGGCACATGTACACACCGCTCGCCAGGCTCCCCGCGTTCAGCTTGATATCGTGCGAGCCCTGGGACTGATAGCCATGAACAAGCGTCTCCACTTTCCTGCCGAGCACATCGAACAGCTCTACCGTAACGATCCCCGGTTCAGAAAGGCTGTATTCGACATTTGTCATCCCGTTGAAGGGATTGGGATAGTTCTGCAGGAGATAGAAGTTGTTGGGACCGTTCCCCGAAGCGCCGACTTTGGTGGGATTAGACCGGGCCTGACCCGGGTACAAAGCAAGCAATTTTCCAAACGGATCGAGCATAATCGAGTCAGCGTGGCCGGCGTGATAAAGCCTGAAAGTCTGATGATCCAGAGAATCCATGACAGTTGGTACCACAGTCATGTTTCCCCCGGCATAAATCCCCACATCGATCGGCATCTTGAATATCGGAGCATCCGTCTGAATCTGATTGATTGTAACGTCAACGGAATCTCCCGACTGAGTGAAAGAGGCCGTATAAACCGGATATCCCTGGTCGAATATCCATTCATTGAAAAACCAGGACAAGTCGGCATTGGCTACCGTATCGACAACGTTTTCAAAATCGGCGGTGACGGCATTCCCGTACTGGTAATCGGCGCGGTATCTTCTCAAGACGCCGAAAAAAGTCGAGTCCCCGAGCATGCCTCGCAACATGTTCAGGACCCACGCTCCCTTGTAGTATTCTGCAAGCCCAAAGATCTTGGCGGGCGGCGGAGCGTAAATCGGGTACCGCAGACGCGTGCTGTCTTCAATAAAAAACTGGGCGGCGTACATTTGCATTTCCTGCCCGAACTGTGTCTGGCTGAGGTGCTGCAGCTGCATGGCCTCCGAGTAGGTGGCAAAACTCTCATTCAACCAGATATCCTTCCAAGTCCCGAGCGTTACCATGTCCCCCCACCATTGATGAGCGAGCTCATGAGCGACATCTCTTCTGTCGAACTCATGATTCCTGTTCATCGTGGTAATAGTTTGATGTTCCATGCCACCGTAGCCGAAGGGCTCAACTCCCGTCATGCCGTATTTGTCGAACGGATAATTTCCGTAAATCGACGAGTAAAACTTGATCATGGAAACGACGCTGTCGATGTTACACTCTGCGCCGCTTTCAGCTTCCAAAGAGTCGGCGGGATAAACGTAATATTGAACCGGTATCGACTTGCCGTCTATGGTCATCGTTCGCTGCACGAGCGAAAATCTGGCGGCGGTGGCGCACATGAGGTAGGTGGAGATCGGGTAGTCTTCACGCCAGTAAAAAACGGTACAGCTGTCCCCAACATCTATCGTACTGTCCAGAGTGCCGTTGGAAGCAGCCCGAAAACCGATCGGGACCCTGACCACTATCGAGCAAAGCGCTTTGTCGGATGGTTCGTCATAGCAAGGCATCCAGTACCTCGCGTCGCTGGGTTCACTCATCGTATACGCAACCGTTTCGGGCACAGGGTTTGGACTCAACGGCTCTCCTTTATAATAGACGTAGAAGCCTTTCTGCAACGAAGCGCTCGGGGCCGTGACTCCCGAGTCTATGACATGGTAGTAAAGATCGATAACACCTGTGCCACCGGCAGCCAAGGGTTGTTCCAGAAAGATTGTCAACTTGCCTCCCGCGGAGTTCGTTAAAAGCCGGCTGCCGCCCAAAAAAGCTGAATCAACAGTCAAATAGGCCGGATCGTTATCCAGCCGGATCGAGTCAAGCGGAACCTGGAGGGACGGGACGAGCGTAATTTCCATCTTCCCGTCAAAACCCTGAGATCTGCCCATCAGGACATTGTACCAATCCATATAAAGATGGTAACTGATCACATCGTAAGAATGCAGCTGCGCAGTATCCGGACTTTCCAACCTCATCTGATAATACGAGCGTGAGAGAACGCGTCCCGACGCCGGCTCGGCCGTGATAGCGCAGGCAGAGATCAGGAGTAATATTGCTGAGACTCCTTTATTCAGACCGTTCCTCACTTTGCCGCTGCGTGATCGGGCTCTCTTTAGGACCATGTTCACCGTACAAGTTAATCAAAAGCACCCCGCCTAATATCAACGCGGATCCCACCACGGTACCGGATGGGAATTTCTCGCCGAGAACAACCGCGCCGGACGCGATTGCCAGGAGCGGCGTTATGAAGGATGTCATAGACAGAAGTACCACGCTGATATGCTTGAGGAGGTAGAAATAAATCGCGAAAGCGACTACGGAGCCGAAGACCGCGAGATATAGAATCGCGAGAACAGTGGAGAGATTGAATTCAAGCGAGCTCCAGTCCTCTATGAAAACACTTGTGCCCAGGAGAGTGACGGCCCCGAGTGCCATAGGGATGAGATTTATGAAGACCGGATCGATATGGTAGCCATGCTTCTTTACTGCGACCGCTACGACAGCGTTAAGGAACGCACTCACGACAACCGCGAGAATCCCGGCGGCCGCGCCCAGCGATCCGACCTTCAGATCGCCGCCGAAGATAACGATTAGTCCTGAGAACCCGAGCAGGATTCCGAACACCTTCCAGAACGACAACTCCTCTGTCTTCAGCACAGCCCTGGAGAGTATCGCGGCAAAGAAAGGCATGACGGCGAAGGTCACGGCCGTCAAACCGGAAGTAATTCTCCCTTCCGCCCAGTACACTAAGCCGTACGGTATGCTGAAGGATCCCAGTCCCATGAGTAAAAGAAAAACCGTCTCCCTCAAATTGAAAGTATACCTATACTTTCTGAACTTCAGCACGCCGATGATAAGCAGGGTCGCTATGGCGAACCTGATGCCGGCACTGAAAAACGGCGGCAGTGTAAAGATGGATAGTTTGATGGCAAGCCAGGTGGTTCCCCAGATAACGCATATAAGGATGTAACCGAATATCAGCCGGATGCTGTTCGACTTCGAATGCGGCATACTCTCAAAAAGTCACTCTTAGATTCAGGAGCGTGGGGGCAGCGCTCAATTGTATGCCCAAGTCATCGCCCAGAATTTTTTCCCTGAGCTTTGTGATCTGCGGGGCCAGCATGTGGATGGCAAAAGCCGATGCCGTACCAAGAAGGGCTCCTGCCAGCACATCGCTCGGATAGTGAAGACCAAGGTAAATTCTCCCGTAACCGACGAACGCGGCCCAGGCGAAAGCCGGGACATACACGTATGGCTTCGGATATCGAAGAGTAAGGGCAGTGGCAATTGCAAATGCCGCCGTAGTGTGCCCGGAAGGCATCGAGTATTTGTCGGCACTGTCCAGGTGTCCGGTATGGACGCCTGTGAGCGCGACATAAGGTCTCTCACGTTTTACGACGAAATTCTTTATCGGGTAATAGAGCGCGTATGCTAGTGCCTCGGTGAAGCCGACCATTGCCCCGGTGTCGAAGGTGTACGCATCGTTCTTCGCCAGTCCCACGCCGGCAAAAATTATCGGCGTGGCAATCGCTACGGGAAGGACAAGATTATCGTTGGTCCCTACCGCAACATCCATGAACCCGGATCGCGAGTCATTGATGCTCCGGAAGATGCTGACATCCCACTTCGGCGGCTGGGCCTGGGCAAATGTCGGGAGAAGCAGGAGGGCGGCACAAAAAAAGGCGGCCACCCTCACCGGACCGGGTCGCCGCCTGTTAATGGCACGATCAGTATTCATTACCTGTTAAGGGCATTGGCGTAAATATTGTAATACTGCATCACATTTTCAACGTACGTGAGCGTTTGCTCGTATTCGCCGAAATACCCTGAGGCAGGCTTTCCGCTGCTCCAAATGTGTTTGTGAAGCGGCTCATATCTCGACGATAGCAGCGGAAGAGCCGATCTCACCGCGACCCACGAGTTGGGATTATCACCGAGAAATTGGGCAACCGCCTGAGCGTCCTGGACGCGCGTCAGACCGCAGTTGTAAGCGGCGACTGCCAGCTCAAGCCTGTTCTTCCCCTCAGCCTCGGGAAAATCTCTCATCATGTCCCGAAGGTGGATCACACCGAGTTTGAGGTTCATGTACGGATTTGACATGTCCTCGATATTGTGCAGGGAGGCAAGCTGAATACCGGTCGACGGCATTATCTGCATTAACCCTTCCGCACCTTTATAAGACACGGCTGAAGGGTCGAAAGCTGATTCCTGCCGCATGACGGCCAAAACCAGGCGCCAGTCGACCCCGTACATGCTGCTGATTTCTTGGAGCTCTCTACCGTACTCGGTTAAGAAAATGTAGCTTTGGCGGTCCAATTTGGGGATGGAATTCTCCGGAATCACCGTGTTATCATATGAGTAACGCGCAGCGTCGGACTCACCGGTGACAAGAATAGCTATCCCCATAACCATAACGGCGACCAACCTGATAATCAGACCGCGATCTAATGGTCGTTTCATCATCCCTCCAAATATGTTCAAGATACTCGAAGCTCGCCCCCGAAGGATCACTTCGGGCAGGCTGTTGTTTTAAGCTTCTTATAAGGGTACCTTTCCGGTTCGCCGACCTGGTACCCCTGCTCTGAACAACGTTACCAGGTGCTCTCTCTGTTCCCTGCCAACCACTGTTCACTACATGATAAACCAATTCATCGAATTCGCCAAACATTTTTTTGGCGGAATTTGTCGAATGTCACACAATTCATCGAAAACGAGATGAAATGTGCGATAAAGATTTAAAGAAAGTGAGCCCTGCGTGGCAGAAAATCAGGACAAGCTGCTTTTCTCAGCCGTCAATCCGATTATATCCCGGCGGAACCCCGATCCGTCCATTTCCACACATCGCCAATTGTGGTTTACTTGTCCCTGCGATCCGCGTACTTCTCAAAAATCTCTCGCAACCTCTTCATGGAAATTGAGTCAAGGTCCTCGTCGTCTTTGTCACGCTTGACGTACATGTCGTAATCATACCTGTCTTTTGATACCATTTTGGAGGTTTTATACCTCAGCGCCTCAATCATCTTTTTCTGATCCATCATAGTACTCATGGTCAGCTCCCGAAAACGTTGGTATTGGACTTAAGTACATCCTCGGCCTCTTTCAACTGGTCGAAGGTATTTACACCTCTAATCTCGTCGAAGTGTTTCGCCAGGACGGCACTGACTCTCATTCCGTGATGGACAAAGTAACCGAATACATCGGTTAGATAGTACTCGTGCTGGGCATTCTCCGGAGTTATGTGTCGCAGAGCGTCGAAGAGCTCTTTCCGTTTGAAGACATATATACCGGAGTTGATTTCCCTGATCTTCTTCTCTATCGCGGTGGCATCCTTGTGCTCGACGATCCTGTCGACGGAGCCGTCCGAAAGCCTGATTATCCTGCCGTAACCGGTCGGGTCGTCGACTTCGGCTGTCAAGACCGTCATTGCTGCGCCTGTCGCATGATGCGAATTGATAAGATTTTGAGCGGTTATTTCCGTCAGGAGAGGAACATCTCCGGAGAGTACAAGTACATCCCCGTCAAAACCATCAAGAAGCCCTTCGGTTTGCATGACCGCATGGCCAGTGCCGAGCTGCTCAGCTTGTACCGCAAAAGTCACCGATCTGCCGTATAGCGGCTCAAGGTGCTCCATGACCCGCTCCCGTCTGAATCCGACGATTACAATTACCGGCGGAATGCCGATCTTGAGCGCCAGATCGACAACATGGTCGACCATCGGCTTCCCGTTGACCTTGTGCATGACTTTTGGCATCTCATCGCTGAGCATCCTTTTCCCTTTGCCAGCAGCCATTATCACTGTCTTCAATTGTCCGTAGGCCATCCCGTCAATCATCCCTTTTTCGCCGGTTCCTCAAGGTGGCCTTTGATGACCTTTTTGATCCTGTTCTTCTCGTCGACGAGCACGACAGTGGGCTGGTAGCCTGCGGCTTCGGCCTCCTCAAACTCCGCGTACGATATTATGATAACCTCGTCTCCGACCGAGCCCAGCCGCGCGGCTGGTCCGTTCAGGCAAATCACGCCCGTAGCGGCTTTGCCGGGGATGATATATGTTTCGAACCGTTCCCCGTTGTTTACATTGACCACCTGAACTTTTTCATATGAGAGAATGCCTGCCGCCTTCAGAAGATCCGTGTCTACGGTAAGGCTCCCTTCATAGTAGAGTTCAGCTTC
>JAJYJD010000136.1 GCA_021789755.1 Bacteroidota bacterium | reverse complement strand
TGGCCTCGCTTCCCGGCATCATTCCTGAGATACGACAGTACGAATTCGGCCGCGACATCATGCGGTCCGAAAGATCCTTCGATTTCGCTCTCGTGTCGTCGTTCGATGATTCGAATTCGCTTCGGAAGTATATCTCCCACCCGGATCACCAGAAAGTGTTGAAACATATAAACAGGATTTCCAGTAGTCTTAAATCAGTCGACTTTGAATTGCGAGGGCCAGATTGAAATTGGACAAAAAGGATTTTCCACCGTTCACTGAATTCGAATAGGATATCATGTCAGAGACCATACTGGAGACAGCGGGGCTGAGCAAGAGGTTTGGCAGCAGATGGGCGGTAAAGGACCTCAATCTGGACGTCCGGGCGGGAGAAGTGTTCGGTTTCCTGGGTCCCAACGGGGCAGGAAAGAGCACGACTATCAGGATGATCCTCACGCTCCTGTCACCGACCTCCGGCAGCGTAAAGATTTTCGGCGGGGAAGTTCGTGAAAACCGGTCTTCGATCCTCTCGAGGGTTTGCGGGATCGTCGAGAAACCTGACTTCTATCTTTTCCTGTCCGCGTACAAGAACCTGGAACTTCTCGGTTCGCTCACCCGAAGAATAACAAAAGGCGAAATCCTGGAATCGCTCGAGACAGTCGGCCTGAAATCGAGAGGCGGCGATAAGGTGAAAACGTTTTCTCACGGCATGAAGCAGCGGCTCGGCATCGCGCAGGCGATTCTCACGAAACCGGATCTTGTCATACTTGACGAACCGACCTCCGGGCTCGATCCGCAGGGGATGAAAGAAGTGCGCGAACTGGTGTTGAAACTCTCGCGCGAACACGGCACGACTATATTCCTCTCGTCACATCTCCTCACCGAGGTCGAAGCGGTCGCGCAACGAATGGCCGTCTTAAACCATGGCCAGCTGATTGCACAGGGAACCGTATCGGAACTTCTGAACAGCGGCTCGTCGTACTTCACCGTCCAGGCGTTTCCGCAGGACAGGGCGCTCGAAATTATCGGGAATCTCCCGTGGGTTGAGGTGGTGGCCACCGGTAACGGCATCGACGTCCGCATTGACTCGCACAGGGCTGCGGAACTGAACAGGATCCTTGTCACAGGCGGCATCGACGTTTCCGGCTTTGCCGCGAAGCGCACTCTCGAAGATTACTTCCTCAAGATAACGGAAGGAGCTTCGGAAGTATGAGCCTTTTCTCAATCGAAGTGGAAAAAACTTTCCGGCGGTGGCGCACCTACATCGGGTTTGCAGTTGTTCTGGCTGCAGTCCTTTTCCTCGAAGTAATAATAAAGGTGAACGAAACGCAGATGGCGAAAAGCTTCGCCGGCGGACTCAGCAGCGATTTTCTCGTTTCCGGCAATATCCTCAACGCCTGGGTTATCACGGCGTTCATAATGAACTCGCTCTACATTCACGTCCCGTTCCTGATAGCGCTTGTTGCGGGCGATATGGTATCTTCGGAAGCTACTTCGGGAACGATCCGGTTTTTGATGATACGCCCGCCATCGCGCTCGAAGATAATTTGGTCAAAGTACCTGGCGATGCTGTTCTACACCGCGCTCCTCATATTGTTCCTGGGAATTCTCTGTGTCGGCATCGGCCTCCTGTTTTTCGGCGGCGGCGATCTGATCAAGTTTCAACCGACAATACCACACATCGTCGTGCTCCCGGCGCATGTTGCCGCCACCTGCACGGGACTCGCATTCCTCGCGGCTATTCTGTCGATGTCCGTCGTGGGATCACTTGCATTCCTGTTTTCCACGCTTGTCGATAACTCGATCGGGCCGATTATCGGTTCTATCGCCGTCGTGATAATCTCCTTCATACTTGGGAACCTGCCGTTCGATTTTGCCGAGTCTTTGCATCCTTACCTTTTCACGACTTACATGGGGATTTGGCAGCTCCTCCTGGACAATCCCATCAATTGGGCGGAGGTCGGGAAATATTCGCTGGCTTTGATCGGTTACGATGCTGCGCTTTTTGCGGCGGCATATTTTGTATTTGTCAGAAAGGATATTAAGAGCTGATGAAACTGACTTTGTCTCGTCGCAGTTGTTCTTCCGCAAATCCCAAATCCCGAATGCGAGAATCTGGAATTAGATTACACCCGGTTAGTTTTTGTTCTGCAATTTCGATTTTTTTATTGTTTGCAGCCTGGAGTCCGGTGCTTGGAGCTTCTCCTCAAGGCAAAGGTGCCGAATATCTTGAAAATGCTATACATAAATTCGATCCTGTCAAGGATTATGTGGTGGACGTAAAGGTCCACATGGATATCAAGGCAGTTCAGGCTCCCGATATGGAGGCGAAGATCTATTACAAGGAGCCCGACAAGGTCAAGATCGATTCCAAAGGGCTCTTCTTCATGCCGAAGGATGTCGGAGTAATAAACCCGCGCAAATTCGATCCCGGTAAATATGAGATTGCAGTTTTGGACACGCTCACTTATGAAGGTGATCAAGCCGTCCGTATCTCGCTCGTTCCAAAGCAGGACGAAACCGGAAGCCACAACGTGATACTGACCATCGACAAGAAGGACTGGCTGATCGTCGAAATCGCAACGGCTCCTTATCCAGGCAGAGAGGCAAGCGCGAAAATCACATACGGTATCTTCGACGGCTTCCAGATGCCTGTCAAGATAGATGTGAACCTGGATGTAAGTAAGATAAGCGGAGAGGGGACGGAGTTCGGCCACGGGCGCGGACGTGCCCCTGAATTAAAAGGGAAGGTGGAAGTCTACTATTCCAACTATAAAATAAACACTGGCCTCTCGGATGACATATTTAAGAAACGAAATGACGATTAGGTGTCGGGATCTGCTGTAACATCTGACCTTCCGACTCAACGGCCGTCACTACCAGGAATCTGCAGGCACATCGACGTCCCCGTGTGCGGCCGTTACCCGGGCGCTTGATTAATCCATAGTTCCCGACAGCGCGCGAGCGCCTTGTCGGGGAAGCATTGTTCCACCGTTTCATGTCGTTTGATCCCTTCTTGCTAAACTTTCCCACCTAAAGTATATTCTAAGCACAGTCAAGAAAGAGAGAGGAGATTGTGGAACTTAGCGTTCTTTCCTGTGCCAGCAGTCGTCGTGGGGAAGAGCGGAATTCTCCGCTTAGCCGTTCCACAGAATTGGTCGTGTCTAACTTGATCGCGAAAACGGAACTCAGCAGGATCAGATGAATAAAGGCGCTTCGATTACGCCTCTGATGTCACAATACCGAAAAGTGAAAGACCGATATCCTGATGCAATTGTGCTTTTCAGGATGGGGGACTTCTATGAAACTTTTGAAGAAGATGCCAGGATCGCGAGCTCCGTGCTTTCGCTTACTCTGACGAGACGCGCGAACGGCGCGGCCGCGGATGTCCCGTTGGCCGGCTTTCCGCACCACGCGATAAATCAGTATCTTCCCAGGCTCGTGAGAGCCGGTTACAGAGTGGCCGTATGTGAGCAGCTGGAGGATCCTAAATTCGCGAAAGGAATTGTCAAACGCGATATAGTCGAAGTCGTCACACCTGGCGTGAATTTCTCGAACGACTCGGTAAAAGTGAACAACTATTTCGCGTCGCTTATAACTGAAGGGACGGAATTCGGGTTTGCCTTCTGCGATGCGACGACGGGTGAATTCAGCTTTTGCCAGGCCGACCTTTCGGAGATCGATAATTACCTTGCCAAAGTGGAGCCCCTTGAAGTGGTACTTCCACGAGAGATGACCGACCAGCTTGAACCTATCGTATCGGGCGTGTTGAAGAGGGGCATCACGACACGCCGTGACGGATATATTTTCAATTTCGATTATGCATATGACAAGCTCATTCATCACTTCAACGTTCAGAATCTAAAAGGGTACGGCCTTGAATCTAAATATCTGGCTATCCGTGCCGCCGGTGCTGCGCTCGATTACCTGGCCGAGACTCAAAACGGCAATTTGTCGTACATCGTTTCCATTTCAGAGTTCACTCTCTCCGGTTTTGTGGAGATAAACAGGACAAGCCGAGGACACCTGGAGATTGTGGACACCCTCTCCGAGGGCGGTTCGAGCCTGTTGAGCGTTCTCGATCGCACCGAAACGGCGATGGGAGCAAGGCTGTTGAGGCGGACGCTCCTTCAACCGATGAAAAGTGTAACTGAGATAAATGCCCGGCTCGATTCGGTCGAGGAGATTATGAAAGGTGAGGAAACCAGACAGCAACTCTCACGGCTGCTTTCAGACTTCGGCGATCTTGAACGTCTGGTCGCAAGGATTTCGACCAAACGGGCGACCCCGCGTGACATCGGTGCATTGCGCATGATGCTGCAAAAACTCCCCGCGATCAGGAACCGTATCCGCGATCTGGGTTCCGGACGCTGGCCTGAAATCGCTGAAGGGATAAATGAAGAGGCGCAGCTTCTCAAGCGTTTGACGGAGTCTCTATCTGAAGAACTGCCCGCTCAGGCCTCCGACGGCGGAGTGATAAGAAAAGGTTACAACGCGGAACTTGACGAGCTCCGCGGGCTGGCGTTCAATGCCAAAGACTGGATAGCGCGGATGCAGGTGACGGAGCGGCAGCGAACCGGAATCTCGTCCCTCAAAGTCGATTACAACTCCGTCTTCGGATATTACATCGAGATTACGAAGTCGAATCTTTCCCGTGTGCCGGATAATTATATAAGGAAGCAGACTCTAGTCAATGCCGAGCGCTTCATCACACAGGAATTGAAGGAATACGAAGAGAAAGTTCTCCATGCCGAGGAAAGAATTCAGAAGCTCGAACTTCAGTTGTTCGAAGAGCTGCGCGATGAAGTCGCGTCTCACTCTTCGTCGCTGCTGGCCACTTCGAGGGCCGTCGCGCTTGCGGATGTCTTCCTTTCTTTTGCCGGCGTCGCCGTCGAAAACAATTATGTCAGGCCTACTGTGGACGAGTCGCTCGACCTCGAAATAGAGGCGGGCAGGCATCCTGTCGTCGAGAAAGTTCTTCCGAGCGGCGAGAGTTTTGTCCCCAACGACATAGTGCTCCATGAGGGTAAGGAGCAGATTGCCGTCATTACAGGACCGAACATGGCGGGCAAAAGCGTTTACATCAGGCAGATTGCGTTGATTGTCCTGATGGCACAGGCCGGTTCTTTTGTTCCCGCAAACAGCGCGCGCATAGGAGTTGTCGACAGGATATTCACGAGGGTCGGTGCATCGGACAACATCAGCGCCGGTGAGAGCACATTCATGATCGAAATGCAGGAAGCCGCGAACATACTCAATAACGCCACCGATAGAAGTCTTGTACTTCTCGACGAGATCGGCAGGGGGACAAGCACTTTCGACGGCGTTTCGATTGCATGGTCCATAGTCGAATATTTGCATCAGAATCCGTCGCGAACCGCACGGACTTTGTTCGCCACTCATTATCACGAGTTGAATGAACTGGCAGACATTTATCCGCGGGTAAAAAACTTCAAGGCGGATGTGAGAGAATACGGCGGGAAGGTCGTCTTCCTTCACAAGATTGCCGAAGGAAGTGCCGACCACAGCTACGGGATCCATGTTGCTGAGATGGCCGGGCTCCCGAGGGCGGTGACGTCGAGGGCGAAGGAGATTCTGAAAAACCTTGAGTCGTTCGAGCTTTCCGCGACGGAGGCCGCGCGTTCGTCGCAGCCGGATTCAAGAATGCCGAAGCCCCGCAGGGTTGCACCGAGAAGCAAAGAAGGCGACCTGCAGATCGAGATGTTCCAGCTTGGTGACGAGGAGCTTCGCCGGAAGATCGAGAGCGTCGACATCAACAACCTCACACCCGTCGAGGCCATCAACAAGATTGCGGAATTCAAGAAGATTATAGAAAGGGAGTGACAGATGGAACCATCCGGAAGAGTGGTTGCGGTCCGCGGAGCGAGCGTCATCGGTGAAACGACGGCTGCAGAAAACTTCGGCGTCGGCTCGTACATTTCCATAAAAATGCCGGAGAGCAAGATTCTGGGCGTTGTAGCGTCGCTTGAGCTAACGGCCGGTGATATCGTAAGATTTACCGCGAACCTTTTCGGGAAGTTCAGCGGCGGAAAGTTCGAACGGGGTACCGAGGAACTTCCTTATCCGGGCGCGGGTGTAGAGATACCGTCGGAGGGCGATCTGGACCTCATCTTCAACACACACCGCCGGTTCGATTTCTCGCTCGGAGAGATTTCGCTCCTCAAGGGAAAGAAAAATTATATAGATCCCGACAAGTTTTTCAGCAGGCACGTTGCGGTCCTCGGTGCCACCGGTTCCGGTAAGTCGTGCGCCGTTGCTTCCATACTTCAGAAAGTCGCGAAACTGCCTGGTGCGAGAATTATCCTGCTTGACCTGCACGATGAATACGGTGAGGCATTCGGCGAGCTTGCCGAACGCGTGAACATCGGCGAGTTCGAACTCCCGTACTGGGCCATGAACTTCGATGAGCTGGTCGAGACTTTCGTCGACCCTGATGACCCGGCTGCACGCAGCGAGACGGTGGTGATGTCCGAAATAATACTGAACAGCAGACGGGCAAAGAACCTGCAGTACAAGGACTCCATTACCGTCGACTCGCCGGTATATTTCGACCTCAGCGATATAAAGGTGAAAATGCAGGCTCTCGACACCGAGAGGCTCCCTAACGGGAAGGAGGGACCCTTCTACGGCAACTTCACCAGATTCATTTTCAAATTCGACTCAAAGTTCAACGACAAGAGATTTGAATTCCTTTTCAAACCGAAGAAGTTCAAGACGACGGAGACCTTTTCTCAGTTCCTGGAGCTTCTTTTCGGTCTGAAGTCGGGCAAGTCTATCGTAGTGCTGAACCTGAGCAACGTCCCGCCTGAAGTAATAAACGCACTCGCTTCGTTGCTGGCGCGCCTCGTGTTCGATTTCAATATGTGGAACCCGCATCGTGCAAATCTCCCGATACTTCTCGTCCTCGAAGAGGCGCATAACTACCTGAACATGAGAAGTTCCTCTCAGACATCGCGCCGCACAATCGAACGTGTCGTTAAAGAGGGAAGAAAGTACGGTGTCAGCTGCATGATTGTCAGCCAGAGGCCTATAGATGTGGCGGAATCGATTCTCTCGCAGTGCAGCAATTACGTAGCGATGCGGCTCTCCAATCCAGACGACCAGGCCTACATCGCGAAGCTGGTTCCCGAATCGATGGCCGACTTACTGGACATCATTCCGGCACTCAAACAGGGTGAGGCGCTGATTCTCGGAGACGCGTGTATACTTCCACTTCGCACGAAGATAGATCCGCCGGATCCTTTTCCGAAAAGTAAAGACGTGGACTTCTACACGAAGTGGAGCATATTGCCGCCGGCTGTTGACCTCGACGGCGTTGTTGACAGATGGAGAAGGATCAGCTACTGAATGAACCAGAGGCAGTTATTCCACGCCATCGAGCAGATCGCATCGAAGGATTACAGAACGGACGAAGAGCTGCTGAACAGCGTCGTTCAGCAGATCGCGAGCTCCGACCAGATCAGGATAAAAGGCGGGAGAATATGGAAACTGATCCCGCGCCGGAACGCGTACGTCCTCGTCAGGCAAGTCGGAAAAGTGAGATCGATTGCCGAAAACTACATGATCAAGGTTTCGGAGTATCCGGATTTCGTGAAAATCGGGAACGAGAAGACGCTGCTCAGCCCGGAGCGAAACGCGGACCTGCGGAAAGAGGGAATAGATAAGTACTCGGCGACCGGAGTTGGGGACAAAATAAAAGTAAAAGGGATCCCGCTTTATCAGTACATTCTCGCCTTCAACACCGACAAGGAAGACCAGGAACTCTTTGACACACTCAATGTGATCGGCAGCGCGGTCACCGCCGTTCTCCGTACCCGTCACGCGCTCGCCCGGACAAAGCAGCTTGAACAGGACATGGATCAGGCGCGCGAGATCCAGCGAAGCATCCTTCCCGACCACGAACAGAAATATGGGGCGTTCCAGATGTTCGGAGTATCTCTTCCTGAGCGGGTTGTCGGAGGAGACTTCTTCGATTATCTCCCTGCGGGCGAGGAAGGTGAGCGGCTCGGCGTGGCGATCGGAGACGCAGCGAGCAAAGGCCTGAGCGCTGCGGTCGAGGCGCTCTACGTGTCGGGTGCGCTGAAGATGGGCGTGGAACTCCAGACGAACATGGCCTCGCTCATAAAGAAGGTCAACAACCTGGTAAACTGGACTTTTTCGGATTCACGTTTCGTGACGCTTTTCTACGGCGAGTTCACGGACGGCAAGAGCGGGCTATTTCTCTATGTCAATGCGGGACATAACCTCCCCATCTTTTACCGAAAATCAAAAGGAGAAGTCTCGCTGATCCCGACCACCGGCCCGGCACTCGGAATCGCGCCGAACGCGAGGTATCGCATAGGAAACATTAATTTCGAGAAGGACGATGTCCTTCTCCTGTATACCGACGGAGTTTCCGAGGCGACCGACAGCACTTTTGCGCTTTACGGAGAAGAAAAACTGAAGTCGAAATTGGCCGAACTTGCGGCGTATGAACCGAAGAAGATTTGTTACGAGCTAATGGATTCGGTACAGAGGTTTTCAGCGTCGTCGGCTTACGCGGACGATAAAACAATTGTTGTCATAAAGAGAATTGCATAGGAGTCCAGATGTCTCAAGAGACAATCCGGATTGAAGATAGATTTCTCAGCGGCGTTGCAAGACCGCCGCAGGTCAAACTGGTTAAGGCTTTTCCCAATGCTTTCAGGAACGTGATCGCTACGGCGAGAACCTGTTACTCATCGAATGGGATAATTGAAGACGACGCCGTCGATCTGGAGAAATACAAATATCTCGCCAAGAGCATTTACGAGGCGGGGCATCACACCACTTTCCAGCACGCTACGTTCCAGTTCCAGCTCTCCGACGTCTCGCGCCAGTTTCTCTGGTCGTTTCTTCATTCTCATCCGTTTTATAATTCGGAGCAGGTAAGCCAGCGCTACGTGGAAGTCAAAGACGGAAACTGCTTTGTCCCTCCCATCAGCGGAGAGGCTCTCGATGTGTACACGAAGGCGACGTCCA
>JAJYJD010000135.1 GCA_021789755.1 Bacteroidota bacterium | reverse complement strand
AGATCGAGCATCAGCGTGGCGCGGGAAGTCAGGTCGTAAAGCTCGTGTCCATATACTGCTGCGACATCGGTCCGCGCCTTCCACTGGTTGTAACGGTACCCGGAAGGCAAATCTGACGGCAGATTCTGCGCCCACCGAATGGTGGTCCAGTGGTCCGACACGTTCTGATCAAGTTCAGCTCCGAGTACAAGTGTACCTCGATTATGCCTTACGGTAAGGCGGGGGATCCAGCCGTACTGCTTCAGATCTTCATAAGCGTGAATCAGGGCGTCGGTCGGGTTGACCGAGGGATGAAATCCATATTGAGAAGTTATCCTGAAGTAGTTCGTATCTGCCCACGAACCGTCGTAATCATAGAAACCCGAGCCGAGTACGAGGAATAACGAATTGTTCAACGTCAGGGATGGAGAAAGCTTCCACTCGTTAAGAAGTTCGAAATGGGGTTGTGAAAAGTTTTCTATTTCCGACGCCCTTCGCGGAACTGCATAGACAGTATCTCTGCCGCCTGCAGATATGAACCTGGTCATATTCGGTGAATAGTTAACGGAGCTGCTGTCCGCGTTCCAGTCGTCCCAATTGGCAGTTCGGAGATTCCTGTCGAGCGCAGCAAACTTCGGCAGCCCGAGGTAAGATAGCCCGTCTGCTATGGGCCCGCCGTAAAGGTTCACTGTAGTGGTGAGGTCGTCGTCGTACCTGGTCGCGCTTACAAAGTAGCTGTTGAGGTTGACCCAGGAATCCTGTCGGTAACCATCCGTCATATTGTCGGCAAGATGGGCATAGAAAGTATATTTCCCGTCAACCAGTCCCGAGCCGAACGTTGCAGCATACCTGCGGGTTAAGCCTGTCCCGAAGAGACTGTTCGCAGTACTTCCGCTATTCGACTCTCCGGTAGAGCCGTATCCATAAGAGAAGCTGAGCTGACGCTCACTTCCAAGGTTTGTAGTCTCGAGGTTTATCGAACCGCCAATCGCCGGTGCTCCATAGAACTCATTGCCGGCACCGCGTTGTACCTGTATCGTTTGAGTGCTCGCTTGAAGATCTGGGACGTCGATCCAGTAGACATTGTGATCCTCAGGATCGTTTTGCGGAATTCCGTTGATCATTATCGAGATCCTGCGCTGGTCAAAGCCGCGCATCGTGATGTAGGAGTAACCGATCCCTTCGCCGTTTTCCGAATATTGTATGATCGAAGGGAGTTGTGACAATATCACCGGGACGTCCTGCGCAACGTATTGGTCCTTGATGATCTTTCGGGTGAGATTGCTGAACGTAACCGGCGATCTTCTGGCCTGCGCTATCTGAGCAGTGACGAGAATCGGTCGAAGATGAAAAGTCTTTCGTTGAAGCGCTATTGTAGGTTCGATACCAGGAACTTCGCAGGAGAGAACGGTGGTAACGTAACCTATGGCTTTGACCTCCAACCTGTAGGCCCCAGGCGTAACGTTGCGGAATTCAAAGCCTCCGATTTCATCAGTGAGCGTGCTGTCATATCCGGGGATGAGTGTCACAACTGCCTGGGAGATCGGCGATGCATCAGCCGAATCAATAACTGACCCCGTCAGAGTGAATGTTTGCTGTCCGAATGAAAGTCCTTTGAGCGCCAGTAAGGCGGCGCATGTAAGTGTCATAATTTTCATTGCTTCTCCTGAAACTAATAAACCGTTCTCAGCTTCGATCCGGTAAATATCCGGCAGTCGAAAACAGGAACGGTTTCAGAGAAGCGTCGTCCATTTTCCTCCGCTGGCATTACCCAGATCAGGTTCGTAGGGTTTCATCTCAGCCATCCCATTTTGTCGGGGATAGCACCCCTAACGGACAGTTGAATTTAGCGCGGGCAACACAGTGAATCAAGATGGAATGAAAAACACGACCTGGTTTTTAGCCCGATGTATCCAGGGTGTGGAAACGCGAAGAGAACCGGTGGGAAGGAGGAGGCGTGGCGTAGGGCGGTTTTGAGACTGGGAGGGGTTGACAGGTTAAGTAACATAATACAGATTCTACAACTACTAGACTGCAAATAAAAAGGCGGAGATGCGTTTCCGCTCTTCCGCCTCTGTCGACTGTGCTACCTAACCTCCTACTTCTTCACCGCAACCGTCGGGCCTGCAAAGAGTGTCGGCACGGCGTTCTCTTGCGCAACCTTATTGAATGCCGGCACATCGGTCGTCAGGATCGAATTAAACTGGTTCAGGAAGCCGTCAAGCTGCCCTCCCAGTTCGTTCATCATCTTCATGACAACGGCTGTCGGCAATCCATTGTATGGCGAGAAGAAGCTGTACATCATGCCTCCGAGTCTCGAGTCAAGATGGGTGAAATCGTGTATGTCATCTTCTCCGACATCATGCTGGATGTTCTTTGAGTACAGAGTGTCTTTTAATGCAGTCAGTTTCTTGCCAAGATCCTTCATGCCATCCAGCACGACCTTGTATTTTCCCGACTTCATTCCGTCCTGGTCCGTCGCCAGGGATTTCCTGATCGTCGCCATCTGTTCATCGAGGTTTTGAATTCTGTTCAGCATTTCATTAAGTGCGGAATTCTCGTCTCTCAACAGAAGTCCGTTTGTGGCGTTGGACGTAAAGTAATCTGCCGGCACACTGAGCCTCGGATCAGGCAGAACCTGACTCTGAGTGAATTCCGTTTCACCGGCGGCTTTCACCGTAATTCTGTAAACGCCCGGCGTAACCATCGGCCCGCGTGTAGAATATGGGTTCTCTTTCATTGCCATTTTAGGATCGATCGTGAGAGGTTTCGAACCCTGGTAACGCATATTCCACACAAGCCTATTGAAGCCCTTCTTGTCGGGGCCGTACAAAGTCGCGACTTGATTGCCCGCGTTGTCGGTAATCTGGACTTCGATTGGCGTCTTGTGCTCTCTTTTCTCTTCCGGCTTTGTGCTCAGCGTGTCTTTCAGATAGTAGTCGATCATCACACCGTTAGGCTGGTTCGGCGCCGAGTAAGTACTGAGATCGTTGAACGCATCTCTGATCCAGAAATGGTACATGTACGCAGGTAAAGCACTGAACAAGTGGAACGGCTGGTTTTCGACCTTGCCGTCAAATTGTTCGAGAGGTGTAATGTTATCGAGTATGAAAATGCCGTTCCCGTGTGTAGCTGCGACGAGATCGTGGGTTTGCTTCTCGAATTTAAGATCGTAGACGCAGGCTGTTGGGAAATTGCTTTTCAAGGGCGTCCACTGGTTTCCGTTATCCCGCGAGTAATACAGACCGAAATCGGTGCCTGCTACGAGGAAACCTTTCAGGTTAGGATCTTCTCGCACGACTTGGACGGGATAATCGTCCGGAAGCCCTTTGGAAATCGAAACCCATGATTTCCCGTAGTTGTCCGTCCTGAAAACATAAGGCTTGTTGTTGTCCAGCTCATGAAGATCAACGGCAATATAACAGGTGGCGGGGTCAAATGGTGACGGGTCGACCTGGTAGACGCGCCCCCATCCAGGCAGATCGGGAATGCTCTTCGCGACATTCTCCCAATGTTGGCCGCCATCTCGGCTGACCTGAACGAGCCCGTCGTCCGTCCCTATCCAGATGATGTTGGAATCCAGCGGTGATAATCCGATCGAGAGGATTGTATCGTAGTTTTCTGCTCCACTCATATCGAGGTTGACACTTCCACCGCTCGGTAGCTGTTTGGATTTGTCGTTGCGGGTAAGGTCGGGACTTATGACGGTCCAGTGGAGACCGCCGTCCATAGACTTGAACAGGACGTTGGCACCTATGAACACTTCGTTCGCGTCCGTATAAGAGACCGCTATTGGAGTTGTCCAGTTAAAGCGGTATTTCAGCTCCGAGGCGGGCATGTCGGATGCATCGTAGAGATAAGGGCGCACAAACTTCGACAGACCGGTCTTCAGATCGAGCCTTTTTAGGAAGCCGTCCTGTGATTCGGCGTAAACTAAATTAGGGTCGCTGGGAGCAGGTACCACGTATTGTCCGTCTCCGCCAGCAACGGTGAACCAGTTCTGGCCCGTTACGCTTCTCCCATTCAGGTTGGAGGATACTCCGTACCAGGCGTTATTGTCCTGTAATCCTCCGCCGAGATTGAAAGGCTTGCTGCTGTCGACCGCGACCTGGTAAAATTGTTCTATCGGCAGATTGTTCAGGAATCTCCATGTTTTTGCCCCATCCACGGAGAGGTACGCGCCTCCGTCGTTGCCAATTATGATCCTGTTGGCATTTTGAGGGTCGATCCATATAGCGTGGTGGTCAACATGAACTTCCCCATTGACGCTCTTCACTGTCTTGCCGCCGTCGGTCGATTCGGTGATAAGAAATGAAAGGAAGAACGGTTTATTGTCGTTGTCAGGCGAAACTTCGAAGTTGGAGAAATAGAAAGGACGCACGTCCAACTCATGGTTATTGCTGACGAAATGCCAATGATCGCCCAGGTCTTTTGAATCCCACAAAACTCCTTTCTTCGATTCGATGATAGCGTAAACGTGCTCAGGGTTACTCGGGGCTGCGTCGACAGTGATTCTCCCCAGGGGTCCTGACGGAAGACCGTCGGTAAGTCTCTTCCATGTCGTCCCGCCATCTGTCGATCTGTAGACACCGCTTCCGTCTCCGCCGTCGTCGAGTGCCCACGGGTGCCTGAGGACCTGCCACATTCCCGCGAAGATGACCTTCGGGTTACCGGGATCGATTACGATTGATGAAGCACCGGTTGTGTCGTTGACAAAGAGAACGTTCTGCCAGGTTTTACCGCCGTCTGTTGTGCGGAAGACACCACGGTCTTTATTTGGGGCCCAGGCATGTCCGATTGCCGCCACAAACACATTGTTCGGGTTAGAGGGATCAACGACTATTCGTGAAATCTGGCCGACGTCCCGGAGTCCCATAAACTGCCAGCTCTTCCCTGCGTCCGGCGAGAAATATACGCCTTTACCGGTGATTATGTCGTTACGCAGATTCGCTTCGCCGGTACCTACCCAGACAAAATTCGGGTTGGAGGGCGCCAATGCGATCGCGCCGATCGACGAACTTGCTTCGTGAGAGAATACCTGCTTCCACGATATTCCGCCGTCGACAGTTTTAAAGACGCCTCCGCCGGCCGCTCCGACGTAATACACGTTCGGTTGACCGGGAATTCCCGCGACCGCGCTTACCCTCCCACCGGCCGCAGCGGGGCCGATGTTCCTGAATTTGATGTTGTGCATAACATCGGAAGTATCAGTTTTTGCCATGGCGAGAAGAGGAAGAAGGCACAAAACAACCATGCCTGCTATTCCTCTCAAAGCAAAGCCATTCCTCGCTTTCGACATTTTGTTCTCCTCCATTTTATGTTTGAAGATTACGTCAACTCAGGCGAACGGATATTGCATTGGTTCGCGTCGGATGACTCTCATTGCTAATTTTGCCTACAAACTTCAGGTGACTTCCGCAGCCCTCCCGACAATCGGTCGCCCCGAACCGTGGGACTATTATCCTGCCAGCGGTTCGGCGGTTCAATTCGCATTCGCTTGTTTCTGATAAGACTATTCCGGACATCCGGACGCGCGGGTTCGCGAGTAAATAATCGATGTGCCAATGCAACTTCTTTCGTCGCGACAGGTGCCGAAGAATCCTCTTCCTGATATATCTCCTCGAGCTTCCTGTATACACGTAACTTCCCGCATGGAAAGCGATCTCGCCCAATCTTCCCACGGAGACAAGACTGGGATTCAAGAGATCGAATAACAGTTGGTAGCTTACATAACTCCTGTCGGGAAGGATCAAAGAAGAGAACGCCTTTTCGTCTGCTATCTCTAAAAGTTTCATCGGTTAAATGCCGGTGTCCAATAGATATCATCTGCGGGTGCGGAACCTGAACACCCGCGCGAGCATTCAGTGAATTGCCATCCTATCTGAACTCGCCACGAGATGAGTTATTTGGTTAGACGATGCTCAACGCACAAAGTTCGCGTCCGTCTGAATAATTATCAACTTCTGTCCAGCCCTCAAATAAGTGTCGCCTTCCAGGCTGTTCCATTGTATCAGATCGCGGATGCTCACCCCGTATGTCTCTGCAATCTTCGTGAGTGAATCACCTCTTTTGACGACATATGCAAGACGTGATGTTGCGGAAGACGATGAATCGACAGCTAAAAGCGCCGGGGACGCGAAAATAGGAGGTTTGCAAACCGCGGGCAAGTCCACGCTCCAAGTCCCAAGAGGAACCGCGTCGCTTATCAGCCAGGGGTTAAGGTACTTTACCTCCTTGAGGTCTGTTCCCTGCTGTCGTGCCCAGGCTGCGAGATTCTGGAGATATTTGACGGTGACAGTCCTGACGTCGGCCGGTTTGTAGAAATCCTTTTCCTGGAGATCGAAACCGTACGACTTGTAGTGTGACATTATCTGTTTCAAAGCTACAATTCTGAAGACAAAACGGGATGTCTCGTCGTTCAGAAATAGTTTGTAGTAATCGTCTGTCATTTGGTAATTCACGGTCCGCTTAATGCCGTTTGTCCCCATATTATATGCAGCCGCAGCAAGCGTCCAGCTTCCAAGCATCGAGTGAAGATCACTCAGGCATCTGAGAGCGGCATCCGTAGATTTGGTAAAATTAAAGCGCTCATCGACGTAATAATTTATTTTCAGCCCATAGCGCCTGGCAGTCTCCGGTGTGAATTGCCAGATGCCGGCAGCGTCTCTATACGACACAAGATTCCTGAGAGCGCTTTCGGCGACGGCAAGGTACTTCAGATCTCCAGGCAAATTCATTTCACGAAGCTTCTGCTCAATGTACGGAAAATATTCGCCGCTTCGTTTGAGGTCGAGGATAATCTGTGCGTCCGATAACTCGGTGTAAAATGCCTGTTCCATCCTCTCGCGCACATCTTCCTTCGCGAGGGGCATCGCCTCGCCGCAAAAATTTAGTGAGTCGGGAATGCGATAACCCGATAGCCGGCTGACGATGGAGGTTTCAGAGCTGTTCCCGGATGCACTTCCGCCAAAGGCGAACTCCCGCGAGAGAAGACCGACGCCGGCAGCCACCGCCATCGCAAGCGGTAAAACCAAAACCAGAAGCCTCTTAGAAGTTTGTGACATATCCGTGTCTCACGCCGAAGTCTTTTATTATCTGAACTGCCTCCGCCGGTTCATCGCAGACATTGAAGATATTGAGATCATCCTGACTGATGCATCCTTCAGCCACTGCGGTCTCTCTCATCCATGAAAGCATCTTCTGCCAGTAGCTGCTTCCCATCAGGATTACCGGAAACTTCTTCGTCTTCTTCGTTTGGATAAGCGTAATCGCTTCCGAGAACTCGTCGACGGTCCCGTACCCGCCCGGCATGACCACGAACCCCTGGGCGTATTTCACAAACATTACCTTGCGGACGAAAAAGTGCTGGAATGTCATCAGCTTGTCCTGATCGATGTATTCGTTCGATTTTTGTTCAAAGGGAAGCTCTATGTTCAGGCCGATGGATTCACCGCCGGCCTCTTTGGCACCGCGGTTTGCTGCTTCCATTAGACCCCCTCCTCCCCCGCTTACGATGGCATAGCCTGTCTTTGCCAGCTCGAATGCCACCTGGCGCGTAAGTTCATAATATTTTGAGCCGGGTTTCATCCTCGCGGACCCGAAGATCGACACGGCAGGCGCCGCTCTGCTGAGGAGATCGAATCCGTCGACAAACTCCGACATTATTTTGAATATCCGCCAGATATCTCTCTGCCTGGCTTCAAGCATTGATAAGCGGTCATTGTTCGGTGAGTGGTTGATAGTGGTGCTCATATTCAGATTCTTCCGTTAAGAAAGTTTTGCAACATTGTTTTCCCGTTCTCGGTTATGATTGACTCCGGATGAAACTGGACTCCGACAGTCGGGTAACTCTTATGCTTCAATCCCATGATGAGGTTATCCTCCGTCCAGGCGATTACATCGAGCTGGTCGGGAAGATTTTCCCTGGAAACGATCAGTGAATGGTACCTCGTTGCCGAAAATGGAATCGGGAGGGAAGAGAATATCGATCTTCCGTTGTGAATTATCTGGGAGCTCTTGCCGTGCATCGGCACGGGGGCCTTCGTAATCTTTCCCCCGAACACCTCTCCGATTGCCTGGTGACCCAGGCATACGCCGAGAATCGGTGTGGTCTTGTAAAACTCGGTTATGACCGGCTCAGAAATGCCGGCCTCACCGGGGGTCTTTGGACCAGGTGAAATGACTATGGCCCGTGGTTTTGAGCTGCGTATCTCAGCCAGAGTAATTTTGTCGTTTCGTGCGACCCGGACTTCGGCGCCGAGTTCGGAGAGGTACTGGTACAGATTGTATGTGAACGAATCGTAGTTGTCTATAAGAAGTATCATCGAAATTTGTCGAGAAGCTTCAGCGCTTCCATATTTGCCTTCATCTTATTCATACACTCGCTGTACTCGTATTCAGGGTCGGAATCATAGACGATTCCGGCGCCCGCCTGTAAGTAAGCGGTATCGCCGCGCACAATGAACGTCCGGATTGCGATGCACGTATCCATGTTGTTGTTGAAATCGATATAGCCTACGGCACCGCCGTAGATATTCCTCGGTGTGTCCTCCAGTTCGGAGATGATTTCCATCGCCCGGACTTTTGGCGCGCCGCTCAGGGTCCCTGCCGGAAAGCATGCAGCCAGTGTTTCCACCGCGTCTATTCCGGCTTCAGTCGACCCGATGACGTCCGACACGATGTGCATGACGTGAGAAAATTTCTCGACGTGCATGAAATTCTCGACACGCACACTGCCGGTGGAAGCGACGCGACCGATGTCATTTCTTCCAAGATCTACAAGCATCACGTGTTCGGCTTTCTCCTTCTCGTCCACGAGCAGTTGACGCGTGAAAAGGTCGTCCTCGTCCGGAGTCGCGCCGCGCGGACTTGTCCCCGCGATAGGCCGCATCTCTATCTTTTTGCCTTCCTTTCTGACGAACATTTCCGGCGAAGAACCGATCACGGCAAGCCTCTCCGCTCCCTTGCCAAACTCGAGATAGAACATGTACGGCGAAGGATTCAACGCCCGGACACCCCGATAAAGCAGGAACGGATCTCCCTTGAGTGGAAACTCGGCTCGCTGGGAAAGGACAACCTGAAAAATGTCTC
>JAJYJD010000134.1 GCA_021789755.1 Bacteroidota bacterium | reverse complement strand
AGAATTAGCAGGTCGCTGGCTGAAGACGCACTCGCCGCAAAGATCAACGGTACGGTGTCAGACCTCAGCACGCCCATAAATATCGACTGCGAATTACGGTTCCTCACCTTCGACGACCCGGAGGGGAAAGAGGTGTACTGGCACAGCAGCTCGCACCTCATGGCACATGCGGTCCAGTCGCTGTTTCCGGAAGCTAAATTCGGCGTAGGGCCGGCAATAGACGACGGCTTTTATTACGATATCGACATAGACAAGACTCTCTCGCCGGCCGATCTCGAGGCGATCGAGCAAAAGATGCATGAGATCGCGGAGCGGAATGACCCTTTCGTGAGAAAGGTGATTCAGAAAGACGATGCTCTGAAATTCTTCAAGGGGAAAAAGGATCCATACAAAGTCGAAATCATCGGCGCTCTCGACGGGACTATAACTTTCTACAGCGAGGGCGATTTTACCGACCTCTGCCGCGGACCTCATGTCCCTGCGGCGGGCAAGCTGAAATATTTCAAGCTCCTGGGTACCAGCGGCGCTTACTGGAGAGGCGACAGCAAGAACAAGATGCTGCAGCGAGTCTACGGTGTCTCCTTCCCGAAAAAGAAGATGCTTGAGGACCACCTCAAGATGCTCGAGGAAGCAAAGTTGCGCGATCATAGGAAGCTCGGGCGTGAGCTTGAGCTCTTCGTCTTCCACGATGTCGCGCCGGGCGCGCCATTCTGGCTGCCGAAAGGGATGATCATCTTCAGGGAGCTGGAGAAATTCATACGTGAAGAACTCGACAAGCTGAATTACGACGAGATCTCGACGCCGATGCTGGTCAAAAAAGATTTGTGGGAACAATCGGGACACTGGGGTCACTATAAAGAGAACATGTTCATCCTCAACGTCGAAGAGGAAACATATTCACTCAAGCCGATGAATTGTCCTGAAAGCACATATGTTTACCGGCACAAAGTAAGAAGCTACCGCGATCTGCCTCTGCGCTATTCGGAGATCGGACGTCTTCATCGCAACGAGATTTCCGGCGCGCTCGGCGGTATGTTCCGCGTGCGTCAGATAACGATGGACGACGCACACATTTACTGCCGCCCAGACCAGATCCTGCCGGAAATCAACGATCTGATCGGCCTCATCAGACGTGTCTACGGCCTGTTCAAATTCGAGGTTTCTTTCAAGCTCTCCACCAGGCCTGACGACGCAATGGGCGATCCGAAGCTGTGGGAACAGGCTGAGGGCGCACTGAGACAGGCATTGGAACAGAACGGCATCAAGTATGGTGTAAAGGAAAAAGACGGCGCCTTCTACGGACCCAAGATAGACATACAAATCAAGGATGCCCTCGGGCGGGACTGGCAGGTAGCCACGATCCAACTCGATTTCGTGATGCTCCCCGAGAGGTTTGATCTGACATATATAGATGTGGACGGCCAGGCCAAACGTCCCGTGGCGATACATCGCGCGGTCTTCGGGTCGTTCGAACGGTTCGTGGGAATCATCACCGAGCATTTCGCGGGCGCCTTCCCGACATGGCTATCGCCCGTCCAGGTCGCGGTTCTTCCCATAACAGACAGCTTCATCGATTATGCGAAGTCGGTTGTGGAAGCACTGAAAGAGCGGAACGTCAGAGCTGAGCTTGACGATCGCAACGAGAAAGTCGGCTACAAGATCCGCGAATGGGAAACGAAGAAAGTCCCGTACATGTTGATTGTGGGACAGAAGGAAAAGGAATCCGGCACCGTCTCGGTCCGAAAACACCGCGAAGGAGACAAGGGAGCCCGGCAGCTTCAGGAGTTTGTTTCAAGCCTAACAAAGGAAATAGTGGAAAAAAAATAGGAGACCGCCTATCAACACACCAAAACTCAGGATCAACAGCGACATCAGAGCGGCAAACATACGCGTCATTGATTCCGACGGCAAACAACTCGGCGTCATGCAGCCGCGCGAGGCTCTGAAGCTCGCGGAGACCAGGGGTCTCGACCTCGTCGAAATAGTTCCGACCTCGAACCCGCCGGTCTGCAAGCTGGTCGATTACGGCAAGTACATGTACGAGGTTACGAAGAAAGAAAAAGCCAAGACCAAAGGACAATCGTCGGCTCAATTAAAGGAGATCAGGTTTCATCCTAATACCGACGAACACGATTTTTTGTTCAAGGCGAGACACGCCAAGGAATTCCTCGAACAGGGTCACAAAGTGAAAGGGACCGTTCATTTCAAGGGACGGGAGATCACCTACGCGGCCCATGGAGAGGAGCTCCTGAACAAATTCGTTGAATTCCTTACGGAAGTCGGGAAGGTCGAACAGAAGGCCAAGTTGGAAGGAAAAAATATGGCGGTCATCATAGCTCCCGACAAGAGCAGGAAGAAAGCGGCCGAACCCAAGCAAAAAGAGGCAAAGGAGAATTGAAATGCCGAAGATGAAGACAAATCGCGCAATGGCAAAGAGAATAAAGCGAACAGCGAACGGGAAATACCTGAGGGAAAAAGCTTTCAGAAGCCATATCCTGACGTCCAAAACGCGGAAGCGAAAACGCCACCTCCGCCACGCAGGCGTGCTGGACAAGACCGATGTGAACCGCGTCCGTGGCATGTTGAACGAATGAGTCCGACTGGCGTGACTCTTTAGCACGAAAATGTTATATTTTAATCGATAATGGAGAAAAGGTAAAATGCCACGTGCAAGAAACAAGGTAGCTTCTCATAGAAGGCGAAAAAAGACTCTTGAGTTAGCTAAAGGCTACTGGGGCGCACGCAGCAAAGTACATACTGTTGCGAAACATCATGTCGAAAAAGCGCTTCAACACGCATATAGAGACCGACGGAAGAAGAAACGCGAGTTCCGGAGCCTGTGGATAGTCCGCATCAACGCGGCAGCCCGGGAAAACGGAACCACTTATTCCCGCCTGATCTCCGCACTTGCGAAAAAAGAGGTCTCGATAAACAGGAAAGTTCTGGCCGACCTTGCCGCGAACAACCCGGAGACGTTCAAGCAAGTCGTCCAATTCGCTTTTAACTGATCCAATCTTCCCGCGTTCGGAAAGCCGGTATTTCTGAAACGCGGGAAGATTTTTTGTGTCCGGAAAAATAACACCGCAAAGACGTGAAGGCGTGGAGTTTCTTATAATCCGGTTCTGATTCTTCTTTGCGTCTCAGCGCCTCCGAGGTGAAACCGTTTGCAATGGAAATGCTTGAAGAAATTCTGAAGCTGAGAGAAGAGGCCACCGCTTCGCTCAATCTGCTCAAGACGCAGGAAGACGCGGAGAATTTCAGGCTTCAATATCTTTCCAGGAAGGGGTCGGTCGCACAGCTCTTCGAAAGACTGAAGGAAGTCCCGAAGGAAGAAAAACCTGCGATCGGGAAATCGCTCAACGAGCTGCGAAATTTTCTCGAGGCGGAATTCGAATCGGCCGGGCAGAGAATCGCCGCTGCGAAAACCGCAGACATCGGCAAGATCGATCTCTCAATTCCCGGCAGGAAGAGATACATCGGACGCAAACACCCCCTCACCCAGACGGCGGAGGAAATAAAGAGGATCTTCACGGGCATCGGCTTCGGAATTGCGGACGGACCCGAGATAGAGGACGACTACCACAATTTCGAGGCACTCAATTTCCCCCCGGACCATCCGGCAAGAGATATGCAGGATACATTCTTCGTGAAGAGTGACGGAGGGAAGTACATGCTCCGCACCCACACTTCAGGCGTGCAGATCCGCGTAATGGAAAACAACAAGCCGCCTGTCAGAGTCATCATGCCCGGCAGAGTCTATCGCAACGAGGCGATTAGCGCCAGGAGCTACTGCCTCTTCCACCAGGTGGAGGGGTTGTACGTCGATAAGAACGTCTCGCTCGCCGAGCTCAAGGGAACCATCTCCTATTTTGTGAAGGAATTTTTCAACGCAAACGCGAAGCTCCGTTTTAGACCGAGCTTCTTCCCGTTCACGGAACCGAGCGCCGAGGTCGATGTCAACTGCTTTCTTTGTGCCGGTAAAGGTTGCCGGATCTGCAAATACTCCGGTTGGCTCGAAATAATGGGCTGCGGAATGGTCGACCCCAACGTTTTCAAACAGGTGAAATATGACGAAAACGAGGTGAGCGGCTTTGCTTTCGGAATGGGCATCGACCGGCTGGCGATCCTGCGCTACGGCATCGATGACATCCGCCTGTTTTTCGAAAACGATCTCCGCTTCTTAAATCAATTCTGATCAGAGATGAAGATTTCACGCAAATGGCTGCAACAGCTTGTCGACCTGACGGACATTTCCGACGAGGATATCGCCTCACGTCTTACCATGCTCGGCATCGAGGTAGAATCTTTCGAGAATCCTTCGGGAACGTACAAGGGATTCGTCGTCGGAAGTGTCCTGGAAGTTGAAAAACACCCGAACGCCGACAAACTGAGCCTTTGCAAAGTCGATATCGGCGGAGAAGTCAAAAGCATTGTCTGCGGCGCACCGAATGTTGCTGCCGGACAGAAGGTACCAGTCGGCCTCGTCGGCGCAACGGTTCCCCACAACCAGCATGACCCCGATGGAAAGCCGTTCCAGCTCACTAAGGCGACGATCCGCGGTGTAGAGTCCGAGGGGATGATATGTTCCGCGAATGAGCTCGGCCTCGGAGAAGACAAGAGCGGAATCATGGTATTCGGAGAAGATGCCGTCGTCGGAACGCCTTTGGCGGAATTTCTGGGAATTGACGACACGGTTTTCGAGATTAGCCTGACGCCGAATCGCGGAGACTGCCTCTCTCACGCCGGTATTGCCAGAGAGCTTTCTTCCGCTTTCACAAGGAAATTAATTCCGAGGAGAGCCCGGCTCCGTGAAGAAGGCGGACCGGTCAACGAATCGGCGAAGGTGGAAGTCGTGGCGGAGGATCTCTGTCCCCGCTATTCCGCACGCGTTATCCGGGGGATGAGAGTGGGGCCTTCACCGAAATGGCTGAAGGATTTTGTTGAGAGAATCGGGATGAGATCCATTAACAATGTGGTGGACGCCACAAACTACGTTATGATGGAACTCGGCCAGCCGCTGCACGCGTTCGACCTCAAGCTGATCGCGGGGCACAAGATTGTCGTGCGCAGACCGCGGAAAGAAGAAATCAGCTTCACTACGCTCGACGGAAAAGAGCGGAACGTCTCGCCTGAAATGCTGATGATCTGCGACAAAGAAAAGATTGTCGCGATCGCCGGAGTGATGGGCGGGATGAACAGTGAAATCAACCACGATACGACCGACATACTTATAGAGAGTGCAAACTTCACCCCGTCCTCGATCAGAAAGACATCCAAAGAGCTTGGCCTGTCTACCGAAGCGTCGTACAGGTTCGAGCGCGGAGTCGATCCTAACCTGACGATCCACGCACTTGACAGAGTGTCGGAGATCATTGTCGAAGCCTCAGGAGGCAGGCTGGCCCCCGGCATAATCGACGTCGCCGTCGGGAAATTTCTTCAGAGAAGAGTCGAGTTGCACGTCGACCAGGTGAACCGGCTGCTCGGCACGCGACTGGCTTCGGGCGAAATCAAGAGGATTCTCGAATCGATAGAGATCCCGTGCGACAAGAAATCCGAAACGGTGCTGATCTGTGCAGTTCCGACTTTCCGCGGAGACATCGAACGCGGAGTCGACCTTATTGAAGAAGTCGGCCGCGTCCACGGGTACGAGAAAATCGCCGATTCATTCCAGACAAGATTGAGTTTCGACCCGAGATTTCGGGCCCTTACTCAGACGGACGAATTGAGAGAGCTCCTCGCGGGTGCAGGCTTCAATGAAATTGTCACGAACTCACTCCAGCCGTCAGATCTGGCAGGATTCCACGACTCATCCTTCGTGACGCTTTCGAACCCGATCAGTGAAGACATGGCAGCCATGAGAACCTCGCTTCTTATTGGCGCGCTCCAGACGGTCAAACTCAACATGTCTTATGGTCTGAAGAATATGAAATTTTTCGAAATCGGAAGGGCGTACAAAGTTGCGGACGAAAAGCAAACGGTCGGAAATTTCATTGAATCCGAGAGAATATCGATTACGCTCTCGGGCACAGCGGATCCGGTTTCTTACGACAGAAAAGAGGTAAAATTCGACATATTTGATCTCAAGTCCGAGATCGAACGGCTGCTAAGGTACCTTAATCTTGACTCTTGGGACTTTATTTCTTATGATACAACCAAAGAATACGAACAATCATTAAAGTTATTTGTGAACGGGATGGAGTTAGGTCTTGCAGGCAGAGTCAGCAATTTGGCTCTGCGGAAGGTCTCCGTGGAGCAGGAGGTCTACTACGCCGAGTTGGATCTTTCCCGGCTGCTGGCTGCGCGGAAGGACGCGCGAAAATTCCGGGCCTTGCCCAGGTTCCCGTTCGCATCTTTTGATCTGTCATTTATCGTACATGTAGAAACACCGGCGGCGAAGATAATGGAATCGTTGAAATCGGCCGCCGGCAATATGTTCCGTGATATTTCTGTGTTCGATATTTACTCCGGAGAAGGCATTCCCGAAGGAAAGAAGAGTATTGCGTTCACGGTCGCTCTCGGAAGCGAAGAACGGACGTTGAACGAGGGCGACATTGCCGGGTTCATCGCGAATGCTGAGAGGAAGCTCGGAAGTGAATTTTCCGCGGAACTGAGAAAGCAGAAAAGCTGAAAAGCATGGACGCAGAAACGTCAGACGAACAGACGACTCTATCGATGAAGAAACAGCTCCTCGTAGAGTTGTGGAACGAAGTAAGAAGAGCGGTTGATGCGGTGAACGTCATCCGGGCCGAGAGCGAGTCCCTCAAGCAGAACCTCGCAAAATCGGCGGCGGAAATCGACAGATTAAAATCCCGCATTGCCGAGCTCGAGAAGATGTTGACGGCGAGAGAGCCCGCCAACGCAGGCGGATTCGAGGAGAGAGAAAAGAACCGCCTGTTGGAAGTGGCCAGGGAACTGATCGCCAAGATTGACAAACAACTTAGTCTCTTTTGAACGCGGGGCCCATGATGGAAAAGAAGAGTATAAGAGTCACTATTCTTGGCCGCGAATATCCGCTCCGCGTTGAGAACGAGGAAAAAGCACTCAAAGTAGTAGCCTATGTAGATTCGTTATTGAATGAGCTTATCGAGAAAAATCCAGGGGCCCCAACATCAACCGTCGCAGTCATAGCCGCTCTAAATATAGCCGAGCAATTGTTTGACTTGAAGGAGCACGTGCACAACGAAGGCATCGACATCGCCGATCTTGTCGGGGTACTGAGCTACTTACGCGAGAATTTTCCCATCGAAGCGGGCTAAGTTCTTTTAAAAATTTAGTACAGTTTCCAGCCGTAACGGCGCCGTGGTTAAGCATGAAAGAACTGCTAAGTAAATAGTTATGGGAGCCCGGCTCGTGAACGATGAAAGCAGGCCGCATCCCGACAACACTTTGTGTCGCCGGGCCGACTTCCGCCAGCGGCGGAGTCGCAGCGGAAGCATGACTCGCTCAGGAGGGCACCCACCGTGTCAAGATGGGGTTCTTTCCTATCTGCCGCGAGCGCGTTACGGCTTTTTTTGTATATAAACCTGGAGGTCCGGTATGATCACCACTGCAGTCGCTGTAATTTGCAGCGCCGCCGCATTCCTCGTAGGGTGGTTTGTTCAGGCACAACTAACCAAGAAAAGACTTGGCACTGTCGAAGAAAGAACCAAACAAATCCTCGAGACGGCCGAACGTGAAGCAAATGCCATTAAAAAAGAAAAACTGATTGAAGTCAAAGATGAATGGATCAAGAAAAGACAGGAACTCGATAACGATTACAATGCGAAGCAAAAAAGAATACAAAATATCGAGCGGCAATTAAGTTCAAAGGAGGAAAATCTCGACAGAAAGGCCGAATCCCTCAGGCAGCAGGAGAAGTCGATCCGGACGCTCGAGATGGATGTACGGGAAAAGAACAAGGTAATACAGCTGAAAGAGGCCGAAGCCGATAGACTTGTTCAGCAGCAGACCGAGAAGCTTGAAAAGCTGGCGGGGGTCTCGCGCGAAGAAGCGAAGAAATTCCTCATCGAAAACCTGACCAACGAAGCAAGAAGTGAAGCCGCCCTGGAGATACGGGAAATACGGGAGAAGGCACGCGTCGAAGCCAGGAAGGAAGCCCAGAAGATAATAGTCCAGGCCATACAACGCACTGCCGCGGATCATTCGGTCGAGACTACGGTCAGCGTTGTGAGCCTCCCTAACGAAGAAATGAAGGGCCGTATCATCGGCCGCGAGGGTCGAAACATCAGGTCCTTCGAGGCGGTGACGGGCTGCGACATCATTGTCGACGACACACCGGATGCAGTTGTCATTTCCGGTTTCGATCCGTTCAGGCGCGAGATTGCGAAGACGTCACTTGAAAGACTCATCTCGGACGGCCGCATCCATCCGACAAAGATAGAAGAGATCGTCGAGAAAGTCCGCGGCGAACTGGAGGAAGAAATAGTCCAGATCGGCGAGGATGCCCTTCTCGAGGTCGGTATTCACGGCGTTCACACGGAAATCGTGAAAATGCTCGGCAAGATGAAATACCGATCGAGCTACGGACAGAACGTCCTCCAACACAGCATTGAAGTCGCATTCCTCAGCGGGCTCATGGCCGTCGAGCTGGGTCTCGACTCCACCCTTGCCAAGAGAGCGGGATTGTTCCACGACCTGGGCAAGGTTGTCGACAAGAGCGTCGAAGGACCACATGCCCTGCTCGGCTATGAGATTGCCAAGAAATTCGGCGAGAACCCCGTCGTGTCAAACGCGATCGGCTCGCACCACGAAGACATCGAAATGGAAAGTCCGATCGCGGCAATTGTTCAGGCCGCCGACGCAATCAGCGGAGCGAGACCGGGCGCCAGGCGCGAGTCTCTTGAAGGATATGTCAAGCGCCTCGAGAAACTCGAGAGTATCGCAAATTCATTCTCGGGAGTCGGAAAGACCTACGCGATTCAGGCCGGGCGCGAGGTTCGGGTCATCGTCGAAATACGCTTATAAGACTGTAGATGCCGACGACATTACAAATTTTATAAATGAAAAGACCGGAACTAACTACAATTATTTCTTTGATCAATATCTCCGCTATCATAAGGAGCCTGAGTTTATTGCGTTTG
>JAJYJD010000133.1 GCA_021789755.1 Bacteroidota bacterium | reverse complement strand
CTTCGTCATCGAATCGTATTCCTGCTTCCCATGATGCATCGAGTCTCCACTTTGCGAATATGTTCCACCCTTTCGAAAGATAGTAATCCCTGTAGTCGTCTCTATACAGGAGTGCACCGAGAGTTACCTCGAAGCGGCTGTATATGTCTTCCTCTTCCCTGTTTGCCAGCCGGCGAAACACGCTTCCGCCGACGGCGACACCGTCCGCGAAGGGCAAAGCGTAGCCGGCTCCGAAATCATATTTCCACATCCGATCTGAGAAGCCGTAGCCGCCGACGGCTGTTAACGACATTCTGTCCAATAGTGTGGAACTGGTGAGGCCGACACCGAGGTATGAGCCTTCCACCCTGTTGAAGTGATAGAAATCAGAAAGGGAAGTCAGCGGCCAGGATGCCGCCTGGTCGGGTAGTTGTGTCAGGAATAATATCGCTTTCAAATAAAAAGGCATGTTTCTTGCCAGGCTATCCAGCCTCGCGTATGCGAGCACTTCCTCGTTTGTCAGAGGAAGCAATTGCTCGTCCCTCCAGGCCGTCGAGTCCACGTCCGGAGTCGACGTCGATGCGGATGCAACCTCCCGGTTAAAGAATGCATTCGGGATTTCCGGATTGATTCGGTAGTCGTAAAGAACAGAAGTGTTCTCGAATAGTATCGGCGGCACAGGAGGCAGGATGAACTTGACAGTGAAAGTCGTCCTGATTTCAATTGGGAGCCAGAATGTGTCGTCGTACTCCGCGAACTGCTCGTCGTAAACGGCGTTCCGGAGCGGATCAAGCGCGGCCGGATCGGACAAGGTGAGTCTTGTATGCACGAGTGCATAGCTCCCTCCAGCAATATCAACCGAGCCTTTGAACAGCGGCGAAGCACTCTCTTTCGGATTAATCGCCAATCTGTAAATCCGCGTCCCGCCCTGCCGGATCGTGTCGAGGATCGCAAAGTGGTAATTGTCAAGAGCCGATGCGGAGGTCGGACCGGGAATGGTATAGCGGTCGATATTAACAATGTCGTCGTTAAAATTGAGGACGCGGCCGGCAGTAAAGATATTCTGCTCCGACGTGAAGTTAGCCGTCTGGCGCTTCGCTGTCACGACTTCGCGATAGGAATCCGGAGCCTTCCAGTAGCCTTTTGTTTGCGTCTCGAGAATCCCGGCTATCATCGCGTCCGAATTCTTTCCGCTCGTGTCGACTCTCAGGACCGTCTTGGTATACGCGTCGAAGTCGTACGAGTGGAGCCGGGCCTGCCACTTCTGCTTTGCGACAATTGCACGGCGGATTATCTCATCAGCGGGATTTGTCAATTGAGGATAGACTACGACTTCCGGAAGCGACACTTCGCCCTGGGGAAGGAGCACATCGACAATTGAATCACCGGATGAAAGCTGGACCTGCACCGTGTCCGGATCGAAACCGATGAAGCTGAAAACAAGCCTGTGTGCCCCCGGTTGGAGTAGAAGACGGTAATTGCCTTCAGAGTTAGTGGTGGTCCCGAGTGCCGTACCGATCACCCTGATCGTTGCACCGGGAAGCGGTTCGTGCGTCTCCGCGCTGCGGACAGAACCTGTCAGCTGATACCTCGCCTGCGTTTGAGCAATGGAGGAAAATCCCGTCAGCAACACCGCGACAAAAACGAATTGAAAACGTTTGACGACACTACTCAACAAGCTTTCTCCGTATCATGCTCTGAACCGATAATTCAAATTAACTGAAGCAAAAGGCTTTGCCTCTCAGCGCTTCTCTGTCGTTTCCCCGTGGAGCACCGTGAAGTATTCTTTCTCCCAGGGTTAAAACGTTTCACAGAGTTTCACCGAGGAGCGCAGAGTCCCACAGGGGATCCTTTGTAGCACGCTGTGTAATTGTTCTTCACCCTTTCGACTTGCACACACGGCACAACCGAAACCTGATGGAGAGATCAGATCAAATATAAATTCCCCGCGACAAAACTAATATTGCAAAATATGTTTCAGCCGCTGTCCGGTTCCGTGTTCAGTCTGTATCCTATTCCCGCCTCTGTCACGATGAGTTTCGGATTGGCGGGATCGTCCTCGATTTTCTTTCTCAGTTGCCCGACATACACACGTGTGTATTGAGATTCCTCCGAGAAAGTCGGACCCCAAACTTGCTCCAGAATATAATTGTGAGTCAGCACTCTTCCGGCGTTTCTCACCAGCAACGCAAGGAGAGCATATTCCGTCGCCGTGAGTTTTATGTTCTCTTTCCCCTTTTTCACCGTTCTTGCGGAGAGATCGATCTGCAGGTCGCCAACCGTGAATACCGGCGCTTCCTGAACGGACGGACGATGCCTGAGAGCGTTGCGGACCCGCGCGAGAAGTTCTCCTGTGCGAAACGGCTTTGTCAGATAATCGTCCGCACCCGCGTCCAGACAGGAAATAATATCTTTTTCCGAGCTACGCACAGTCAGCACCAAAACCGGTACTTCCGACCACTCCCGGATTTTCTTCAACACCTCAACCCCATCGAGGTCGGGCAGCCCGAGATCGAGAATTATCAATTCCGGGCGCTCTGATGCGGCTTTGGCGACTCCTTCTTTGCCTGTGCCAAGCGAACGCACGGTAAATCCGTTCGACTGGAGAGTGAGCTCCAGTAGTCGCCGGATCTGCGCCTCGTCGTCGATGACCAGTATAACGGGTTTTTCGCTCAGGTTGTCTCCTTGTTTTGCCCCACAACGTGCTCGGAAATCGGCAGCTTCACAATGAACTCGGCACCACCTTCGGTGCGGTTCCGGGCCGAAACCTCGCCGTGATGGGCTTCGATAAATCCCTTTGCGATCGTGAGTCCGAGCCCTGTGCCGCCGGTTTTTCCATTGTGAGCACGGTAGAACTTCTCGAAAATCCTGTCCATATCTTCGTTTGGCAAGCCCGGGCCCTTATCGGCAATAGATATTACGCAAGTTTCGGGGTCTTCAAGAAAAACCTTAATCATGATGTCGGTTCCTAACGGCGTATGGAGTCCCGCGTTGTGGATCAGGTTGGTGAGTGCCTGCTCAATAAGTCCGAAGTCGAGTTTCATCAATGGGACGGACTCCGCAATGTCGACCGAGACATTATGTCCTTCGAGCTCTCTTTCAAGGTTCTTCAATGCATGATTAACCACGTCCCGCGAGTCGCACCAATCAAGCCGGGGTTGGATCATTCCGGACTCAAGTCTTGTCATATCGAGAAGGTTTGCCACCAGGCGATTCAGGCGTTCGGCGGCAACGTGAATCTCCCTGAGGTTTTCCTCTCTCGACCCCGAGCTGCCGGTGTCTCTCTGTCCAAGAAGATTCTCAGAGACTCCCATTATCGTAGCGATGGGCGTCCTGAACTCGTGCGAAATCGAGTTGAAGAGTGTTTTGTAGAGGCGTTCAGACTCGGCGACAACGATGGACCGTCTGTTTACTTCGTTGAGGAGTTCACGCTCGATAGCGGAAGTTATCTGCGAGATGAAATTTTCGAGGAGCGTTTCCTGATCGAACGACAACTCGGCTTCGTCGCCGAATTTCACTCCGATCACGCCGAGCGGGTAGCGCGGACCCGACATTGGGAAATAGGTCGCCTTTGCCGAAGGGAGAGTGTCCGTGTTCTTCCCCGCCTTTTTCTCGTTCCAATAAGTCCATGCGGCCACACTGAATTCTTTTGAATCAGGCTGGAAAGAGCTGGCTGTATGGGCCGCCGGTGCCATCTCTCCTTCGGCATCTCCAAGGATGACGGCCACATCCGCACTGAAATATTTCTTGATATTCGATACGGCGGTCCGAATAACTTCTTCCTGCGAATGCGCCGATGAAAGATCCTTCGTGAGCGCAAAAAGTGCAGACGTCCTCGCTTCACGCTGCCTGATAATGCGCTCCCTTTTCCTGACGCGCGCCGAAAGCACTCCGGTCACCGTCGCAACCATGAAGAACATCGCCGCGAGAAGGCTGTCTTCGAGATTGCTGATGGAGAACGTGAAGCGAGGCGGTATGAAGAGGAAATCCCACGACAGCGCCCCCACCCCGGCAGCCAATACCGTCGGACCAGGTCCCATCTTGAGCGGAAGGAGCGACACCACAAGGAGCAGTATGAAGGAGACCGTCCTGTAGCCGATGAAATCCTGAAACGGGTAGCAAACCATCGCGGCGATCAACACAAGAACAGCTGCACCCAGGTATTGCAGCAAGCTCGATTGCGGCCTGGGCAGGATGCCCGAGATCCTTCTCTTCGATTGGCCGTCTTCCTGTCCGACTATGTAAATATCGAGATCGGTGCTCCGCCGCATCAGGTCGTCGATGAGGCGTGCCGCACGCGAGAAGACGAACCGGTCCGGCTTGCCGACCAGAATCTGACTTGCGTTCTGCTCGCGTGCGACTCTTATCAGGCTGTCGGCTATGTCGACGCCTGAAGTCGTCACTACCTCCGCACCGAGTTCACGCGCAAGCTTTATGTTTTTCGCGAGCTGTTCCTTCTGCTCCTCGGTCAACTTGTCGGCCTTCTCGACATAGACAACGACCCAGGAAGCATCCATCGTATGAGAGACTCTCCTGGCCCATCGAATGACGGAGACGGAATGCGGGCTCGGGCTTATCGCGGCTATGAGACGCTGTCCGGAACGCCACGAACCGGATATACGCTGCCCCTGTCTGTATTCGCGGATCTGAATGTCCACACGCTCGGCGGTCATGCGCAGCGACATTTCCCTGAGGGCCGAGAGATTTCCTTTCCTGAAGAAGTTCTCTACTGCCTGACGTGAACGCTCGGCTGTGTACACTTTCCCTTCCTGGAGCCGCTTCAGCAATTCATCAGGCGAAATGTCGATCACCTTGATCTCGTCTGCGGCATCGAAGATCGAATCAGGAACGGTTTCCCTCACGATACTGCCGGTTATTTGTGCAACGGAATCCGCCCTGCTCTCGAGATGTTGGACGTTAAGGGTGGTGTAAACATCGATCCCATTATCCAGTATCTCCAGGACATCCTGGTAGCGTCGCGCGTGCCGGCTTCCGGGCGCGTTCGTGTGTGCGAGTTCGTCGACCAGCACCACTTTCGGTTTCCGGGCAAGCACCGCATCGATATCCATCTCTTCGAGCGCGGTCCCCCGGTATTCTATCTTCCTGCGCGGGACCACTTCCAGCCCGAGAACAAGTTCGGCAGTCTCCATCCGTTTATGCGTTTCGATATACCCGACAACGAGGTCGGTCCCCTTCGCGACGGCATCCCTCGCCTCGCTAAGCATGGCGTAGGTCTTGCCAACCCCGGCACACATACCGAAAAAAATCTTCAGCTTGCCCTTTTCGCTCCTCTCAGTCTCCTTTTTTATCATCCGAAGAAGAGCGTCGGGGTCGGGACGGGAATAATCTGTATCTGACATCTGCTGTAATTTAAAGAGATTACTCGCGATTTACATCCATGCTGTCAAGCGCGATATTCAGCAGCAAAACGTTCACCCTCGGTTCTCCAAGGAATCCGAGCTGTGGCGTCTCGATGCGAGCCTTTACAAGTTCTCTCAACACTTTCGTTTCCCCTGCGTGAAAACCTCGCGCGCGCGCGACTCTGTCTATCTGGAGCTCCGCGGCCTCCGGGCTGATATCAGGATCAAGACCGCTGCCTGAAGCATACAGCATATCACTCGGTACCTGCGTATTTGCGGGCAAGTCGTTCAAGCGGATGAAGTCGGCTTTCCTTATCTCAACAAGGTGTTTCAGCGTGTCGCTTGTCGGGCCGTAGTTACTTCCTCCCGATGGGAGCGGATTATAACCGGTGGCAGACGGCCGCGGCCAGAAGTATTTGTCGCTCGAAAATTTCTGTCCGATGAGCTTCGACCCGACAACCCTGCCGTCAATCTTAATCAGGCTCCCTGTCGCCTGGTTCGGAAAAACGATGTTTGCCACCAACGTCATGAAGAGCGGGTACAACACACCGGTGACAACCGTCATGACGGCCAGCATCTTTATCGAATCAATCAAATGCTTTTTCATGTTTCCTTCCTTATACAAGCTTCAGCGCGTTTACGAGAATGTCGATCAGTTTTATTCCGATGAACGGCGCTATCAACCCGCCGACGCCGTAAATCCATAAGTTCCTCCTGAGCACCGCACTCGCACCGACGGGTCTGTACTTCACTCCTCTGAGGGCCAGCGGGACGAGGAGGATTATGATAATCGCGTTGAACATTACCGCGCTGAGAATAGCGCTCTGCGGTGAGCCGAGGCTCATTATGTTGAGCGCCGCGAGCGGGCCGTACGGTTTCCCGAACGCGTAGAGGGTGGCGGTCATCGCGGGGATGATCGCAAAATATTTCGACACGTCATTGGCGATGCTGAATGTTGTCAGCGCGCCGCGCGTCATGAGTAGCTTCTTCCCAGTCTCGACCACTTCGATAAGCTTGGTCGGGTTACTGTCGAGGTCAACCATGTTGCCGGCTTCCCTCGCGGCCTGAGTCCCGCTGTTCATCGCGATCCCGACATCGGCTTGCGCAAGCGCGGGGGCATCGTTTGTCCCGTCGCCAATCATACCTACAAGGTGACCTTCCGATTGTTCGGCGCGGATCCGGCCTAGTTTGTCTTCGGGCTTCGCCTCGGCTATGAAATCATCAACTCCCGCCTCAGCCGCGATCGCAGCCGCGGTCAATGCGTTATCGCCCGTAATCATTACGGTTTTGATCCCCATCTTACGAAGCTGGGCAAACCTCTCTTTGATTCCGCCTTTTACTATATCTTTGAGCTGCACAATTCCGAGAACCTCTTCGTTCTCGACAACAACCAACGGGGTCGATCCCTGGCGGGCGATCTCATCCAGAGTTCTCTGAACCGATTGTGGAAAGGCATTCCTGAGCTCAGCGACATATTTCTTGATCGCCTCGCCGGAACCCTTGCGGATCGAGCGAGGCCCAATACCATCCGTCGCGGGAATTTCCACTCCGCTCATTTTCGTCTGAGCGGAAAAGGGGATGAACGTCGCGCCGGCGTCCCGGATTTCCTTCGCCCTCAAACCATATTTCTCTTTCGCGAGGACGACAATCGACCTTCCTTCGGGGGTCTCGTCCGCAAGCGACGAAAGTTGGGCTGCATCTGCCAATCGTTGAACCGTCACACCGGGCGCAGGCAAAAAATCGGTCGCCATCCTGTTGCCGAGTGTTATCGTCCCTGTCTTGTCCAGAAGGAGCACGTCGACGTCGCCCGCAGCTTCGGCAGCACGGCCGCTGGTCGCAATGACATTTTTCCTGATGAGACGATCCATTCCGCTGATCCCGATCGCGCTCAGGAGCCCGCCGATGGTCGTCGGTATCAAGCAGACGAGCAATGACGCGAGTATAGGCAGAGTCATGTACTGGCTCACGGAGACGCCTGAAGCGTTCGCGCTGTACTGCATGAATGACGGGAAAGTCGCAACTGCAAGGAGGAAAACAATCGTAAGTGCCGATAGAAGTATTGTCAACGCGATCTCGTTCGGCGTCTTCAGACGCTTTGCCCCTTCCACGAGAGAGATTATCCGGTCGAGGAAAGTCCCGCCCGGCTCGGCAGTGATGCGGATAAGTATCCGGTCGCTAAGAACTTTAGTCCCGCCAGTCACCGCATTCCTTTCCTCACCACTTTCCCTGATGACAGGTGCGGATTCGCCCGTTATTGCCGATTCGTCGACGCTGGCGATACCTTCGATCACGAGGCCGTCCGCAGGGATGACGTCGCCTGCTTCACAAACGACGACATCGTCCTTCCGGAGGTCGTTGGCGTTAGTCTTGACTTCCTTCCCGTCCTGCATTTTCCTTGCAACAGTTTCAGACCTCGCCCTCTTTAGGGCCTCTGCCTGGGCCTTGCCTCTTCCCTCGGCAATTGCCTCCGCGAAGTTTGCGAACAGGACCGTGATCCACAGCCAAAAAGTTATCTGAATATTGAAGAGCGATGCGTGGCGGATTACAATTTCACGGACGACGACATATGTTGAGATCACTGCAACGACTTCCACGACGAACATTACAGGATTCCTGACGAGCGTTTTGGGATTCAGCTTCCTGAGTGAATCCACGACAGCCCGCAATATTATCTTTTTATCAAAAGTAGTGGTAAGCTTCGATTTGGATTTCGATTCGTTCATCATATACTCCTCATCAAAACGTCTTGCCCATCAGCATCAGGAAGTGTTCCACGATGGGGCCCAGTGTGATGACCGGGAAGAAGGTTAATGCGACGACGATCAGTATGACGCCTATCAGCAGGAAGCCGAACAATGCTGAATCGGTTGGAAATGTTCCCGCGGAAGCCGGGACGGACTTCTTCTGCCCGAGGCTTCCGGCGACGGCAAGGACTGCGGCAATCGGGACAAACCTCCCGATGATCATGTCTATTCCCTGCGTCACGTTATAGAACACTGTATTCGTCGTCAATCCGGCGAATGCGCTCCCGTTGTTGGCGCCCGCTGAAGTGAAGGCGTATAGGATTTCCGAGAGGCCATGCGGTCCCTGGTTGTTGAGTCCTGCCAGACCCGCTTTCGTTACCGAAGCTATGGCGGTGAGAACCAGGATCGCGGCACTCGGCGCAAGCACGCCTATCACCGACATCTTCACCTCGTATGCCTCTATTTTCTTTCCCAGATATTCCGGAGTCCTACCCACCATCAAGCCGGCGATGAAAACCGTCAGCAAGATGAATAGCAGCATCCCATACAAACCCGAACCGACTCCGCCGAAAACCACCTCCCCGTACATCATGTCAACAAGTGCGACCATCCCGGACAGCGGAGTCAGGCTGTCGTGCATCGAATTGACAGAACCGTTGGAGGTCAACGTGGTAGACACCTCCCAAAGGATGCTGTTCGTGACTCCGAACCTCGTCTCCTTCCCCTCCATCGAGGTCGAAGTCGCATACGCCGGGTGAAACTCATATTCTGAGTAAAGCGAAAGAGCCAGCATCCCTGTGAACATCGCCAACATAACCGCCCAAATTACAAACGCCTGTTTAGGCGAGCCGACCATTTTCCCATACGTATAAACCAGTGATGAGGCAATAAGGAGAATCGACAACATCTCCAGGAAATCCGTTACCGGGGTCGGATTCTCAAATGGATGGGCGCTGTTGGCATTGAAGAATCCTCCGCCATTTGTCCCGAGCTGCTTGATAGCTATTTGTGAGGCGGCGGGACCGACGGGAATCACTTGCTCCTGACCCTG
>JAJYJD010000132.1 GCA_021789755.1 Bacteroidota bacterium | reverse complement strand
CCGGTCCAAGTCCGTCTACTTTGCACGCGATTTTTATCGGCTTGCTCAAATCGAGATAGTCCCCCGCTTTCACGAGACTCGCAATCGAGAAATCCACCCCCCCCGTGCCCGATTTGATGGTGATTGCAGGCTGGGCATTTACATGAATCCCTTCACCTGCCCTCAGGTAAACATCGAACGAGGCCGGGCGGCTCTCTATCACTTCAAGCGTCCGCGGTTTGACCTCTATCTTTACAAAATCCGTTGACCCGATTACGATACTCATCATTACAATTAACAAAATAAATTTCATTTTAATTCTCCAAAGCGGCTTTGCTCCGGCTCTGCCATTGGATTTTTACCTGTTGAAGGAATATAAGACCGAGTACAAAAAATATCAGCACGGAAAGGACGGCGACACGTTGGCTTCCGGTGAAGCTGGAAATTGCACCGAATGTCAGGGGTCCCATTATTGCGGAGGCGTTACCCGCAATTCCATCGTAAAAACCGAAAAACTCGGCCGAGTGCTCGGGCGGCGTCAGGTACGCCATCAGGCTTCTGCTGGAGGACTGCGACGACCCTATCGCGATGCCCGCAAAGAGACCCACGATGTAAAACTGCGTCTTCGTCTGTATGAAAAATGCCGCCAGCACCACGCCGATCCAGATCAGTAGAGTGATGTTGATGCTCCTCTTCGGCCCCCAATGGTCCGTAAGAACGCCGAACACTATAGATCCGAGGATAGCAGTCGTCTGAGCCACAATGAAAAACATTATTACCTCGACAGGAGTGAAACCGAGCGTGCCGCGTGCGTAAAGCGCCGAGAAGAAAATGACCGTGTTGACTCCGTCAATGTAGAGAAAGAAAGAGATTAGAAACCTTGACAGCTCTTTGTACTGGCCCAGCCGCCTGAGGGTTCTGACTGCACGTCGGAAACCGAGGCGGAAGTACGGCAGCTTTCGGTGGTAGACACCCGTATGGTCCCGCAATCTGAGGAACGCCGGAACGGAGAAAACTGCGAAGAACCCCGCCGCTATGAGGAAGCTCATCCTGAATTTTTCCAGGTTCGAAGGAGCGAAGCCGCCGCTGATGAACGGAAAAGTGACCGCAAGAATAGACAGCGCGCCGAGATAACCCATACCGAAGCCATAACCCGACACACGGCCGTAAATATACCTCGGCGCTATCTCCGGGAGGAATGCGTCGTAGAAAGTGTAGCCTCCCTGGAACCCGACATTCGCAGCGATGAACACGAGCATGCCGGGGAGGACCATTCCCTTCTGGATCCAGTAGAGGAGTGCAGTCCCGGTGATGCATAACATCGAAAACACGAGAAGAAATCTTTTCCTCTTGTGAGAATAATCGCTGGCAGCACCCAGGACCGGAGACAGACCGGCGGCGACGATCATCGATAGGCTGTCTGCAAGTCCCCAGTAGAAATCTCCCCGTCCCGTCCCCGCGGCTACAATCTCGCGGAAATAGAGTGCGAAGCCGACCGTCTTGACCATGACGGAGAATGAAGTCCGCGCGTAATCAAACAGTGTCCACGAGAAGATCGTCCCGCGCGAGTATCGCTCCGGTGTCATTGTTTCTTTTTTGTGGATGTATTTATCAGGCCCCGTCCGGTTTTCCGGATCCTCCCCTCGCTCACAAGCTGTTTCAGGGAAGCGTCCAGGATTCCGTTGACGAACTTCGGACTCTCCTCGGTACTGTATCTCTTTGCCAGTTCAATAACTTCGTTCATCGTAACCTTCGTCGGAATTTCTTCCGAAAACAAGATTTCGGCGACACCCATCCTCAGGAGACTCCGATCGATGGGGTTTACCCTTGTCATGTCCCAGTGTTCAAGATGTCCCTGAAGAATTGCATCAAGTTGAGCCAGGTTTTCAAGTGTGTCGCGGAAGAGTTTCTTTGCAAACTCTATCGGCGCCCCGTCCTCGAGGTCCTTGAAGATGTCGGCACTAAGGAAGTCCGGCGCCGATTTGGAAATATCATACGCATAAAGGGCCTGAAGAACGCGCTCACGCGCAAGCCTTCTCTGTGAGGTCATGATGCGACCCGCAGTCTGTCTGAGTGTAAAATCACAGCCTTCATTTAATCACGCTCCAAAAAGCAGAAATATCTGGAGGCCGGCCGCTTCACGTGACCGCCAGTAAAGTTCGGACTGCAAAGACATCTTGTAGTGACTCGGGTAGCATATTGCCCTGATTTTCTCCCATTTGCACATGGCCATCGCCCTCGGCAGGTGCCAATTGTCACTCACGATAACGACCTTTTTTAACCTGAGAGAATCGATGAGGACGTCCTTGACATAACGGATCTGATCAAGAGTATTGAGAGTATTATGCTCAGTAAGAATCTTCACGCCGGGAATTCCCTTCGCTCTAAGGTAGCTTGCGGCGATCTCAGATTCGAATGTGTTGAAGCGCCTGGTCCCGCCCGTCACAGCGATCTTTTTTGCCTCGCCCTTCTCGTAGAGTTCAGCCGCCGCGTCCAATCTCGCCTTCAGGTCGGGGCTCGGTGTATGCGGCCCCCATACTGCACCGCCAAGAACAACGGCAGCGTCGGCAGTCTGTCCGGCGCGGAGTACGTCCAAATCCGAAAACGTGTAAAGGAATCCACCGGCCAGGCTGATCAAACCCAGGGTGAAGAATCCGACGAGCGCCTTTCCGGTTCCGGGATTCCTGAACGCCGCGGCAACCAGGCCGATGGAAAGGAGCAATAGCAGGGAAGCGTAGGCCGGAAGAGATGCCAGCTCGTGTGAGCGGTTTTCGACGGGAAGGTAAAACGAGGACACGAAATACGTGACGCAGGACAGAATAGCCAGTGAAAAAGTAATTCTGTTCAGTCTCTTTTGGAAAAGTTCGAGAAGAACGATGGGTATTAAAGTAACTGCCGCGAGCGGCAGGTTCTGCGTATTAGCTATACCGCCTGCCAAATTTTGCGAGATCGCCCTCTGAGCAAATATCTTTAATGATGCGATCAATACCAGGAATACTGCTGCGTGCAAAAGAACTTTGGGTCTCAAATCTCAAAAAGATTAGTTTCTGGCTCTGTTTTCCCGAGACAGAATTTAAGACAAGAGTGTTGGATTTAAAAGCGAAAGGATTGTTTGGTTGCGAGGTATTTAGAATTGAACCGGCAGCACACGAGTGCGTTAAATAATTTGAAGGTGGCCCACAACCGATTGTCTTGTCAGCGGCCGCGGCCTCGCATCCCTCTTTGCATCATCATCATTCTAATTCTTTCGCGGATTTCCCGGTCGAACCGCTGTTCAAAAACCATGTATCGCGCCACTTCGGTGGGTGTAAGTATGTCGCCGAGGGATTGTATGAACCTCACGTGTATTGCCGCCAACTCGTTGTCCAGACTCAGTACTCGCTTCACCTGTTTGCCTATCTCGCCGTCTCCTGCATGGTCACCGATTGATGAGTCGAGGGATCTGACTGCCTGTCTTCTGGCGGCAGTAGTCGTCCTCATCTCGTCGTTGTAGCGGTTGTACAGGGGAAAAAACTTCTCTGCCTTATTAGTGGGCAGATTCATCTCTTTTGTCATCTGCCATATTTTGATTTGTTCAAGCTGTCTTCTGATCGCAGAATCTCCCCTGCCCAAAGGCCGCCCTTGAGGATCGGGTTGTTGCGTAAATCCCGATGGATCCGCCGGTCCGCCGGTCGGAGGAGGTGGGGGGTCGTCTTGCGCCATTGCGGACGAAAGGGGAATTATGAGAGCCAACAACAAGAAAAATTTATTCATATCTTTCCTCTCAATTGGAAGGGCTGTTTCCGTAGTAATAGACCGCGTCGAGTGAGCCTGTCGAGTCGCTCACCGAATTCCACAGCGCATTGACAACGGCCTGCTGGACCGAGTCGTCCACAGCGGCCATTTCGTCATATTCGTCCGCCTGCGAAGAGACGGCGTCGACATAATTCACATTCATGCTCGGAAGGCTAACCACCTGCTCGGGCGGCAGGGAGGTTGCGAGCGCAGCGACTGTCTGGTACTGCAACGCGGCCGGCTTGCGCGAGTTTTCGAAAATCCCGATTCCGACTGCCAGCAGGATGACCGCTAAACCTCCGGCAAATACGGGCACCTTCCATTTTATCCGCTGAGGCTCAGCGATCCTATCCATGATAGATGCGTGGAGCTGCTGAAAGAACGAGTCGGGATATTCCTCGTGGCCTACTTCTCCAAGAATCCTGAGCGGCTCTCTCATCCCCTCAAGTTCCTGCCGACACCTTTCGCACAGTGCCAGATGAGCCTCGATGGATTTCCTGAGGTTCGGTTCGATCTTGCCCAGAAGATAATCCGGCAAGTTCACTGCAACATTATCGCATCGCATTTTTCAGGTACTCCCCGATTTTTTTTACGGCATGAAAATAATTCGCTTTCATCGCTCCCATCGACCTGTTGAGTATACCTGCAATCTCCTCATATGAAAGCTCTTCATAGAATCTAAGTATGAAGACCTGTTTTTGCTGTGTCGGAAGCGCCGCGACTGCCTGTGCGACGAGCTTCTTTAACTCATCCTGGTCGGCCTCGCGCTGCGGCTCGTTGCCGCCTGTCAACATGTTTGATATCATCTCATCCAGTCTGACGACCGCTCTTACTTTTCTTTTCCTCAAATAACTGATGGCCACGTTGGTGGCTATCCTGTAGATGTATGTGTAAAGATTCGCGTCGCCCCGGAATTTCCTCAACGAATCATGAAGTTTGATGAACACTTCCTGCGTCGCGTCGGCAGATTCGTCGTCATCGTTCAACATTCGTTTCACAACGAAGAAGACTCGGCGCTCGTACCGCTTCACGATCTCACTGAAAGCTCTATCGCTCCCTGAGTTTACCTGTTCCACTAATTCGACGTCGGACGGGCTCTGCATCAAAAGGACTCTAACTGAGACGGGAGAAACAGGTTTTATGATGGTTTATGATCGTGGATCCCTTCATTTTCTCTGAGCGCGATCGGGCTTATTCTTTCATGAACAAGAGAACGTCCGATTCTAAGACGCAGCCGGATAGAATCCGGTTTAAGTCAGCCTTCGATGACAACCACAGCAGTTACGTAGTCGCCGGAATGAGATAATGACAGAAATATCTTCTTTCCCCTCAAATTTTTGAGGGCCTGGCCGGTCAGATGCAAATATGGCTTGCCGCTCTGCTCGTTCACGACTTCCACTTCGTGCCAGGAGAAGCTGTCGTCCCAACCGGTCCCCGCCGCCTTGCTGAACGCCTCCTTCGCCGCGAACCTGGCTGCGTAGTGCTGGTAGGGGTAGGGTTTTTCAGTACAGTATTTCGTTTCGTCCCGGGTAAAAATCTTGTCGGTGAAAAGATCGCCGTATTCGTCGATGCTCTTGCGAATTCTGCCCACTTCGATTATGTCTATCCCTACTCCTTCAACCAACGGAGTTCTCCTTCCTGATGAATCCGATCAGCTCCTGAATGTCGTTGGCTTCGTAATCGCCGCCAGATATTCCGGTGTTAAAAGTGTCGCCGTAACGTGCGAACACGGTTTTCATGCCGACCTGCTTCGCTCCTATTATGTCGCGCTCTGCCCAGTCGCCGACCATGAGGGCTTCGGCCGGTTTGACGCCGAGCCTGTTGAGCGCGAGAGTGAAGGGGGCCGGGTGAGGTTTCCGCTCCCTGGTATCGTCGAAAGTCACGACGACATCGAATATATGGTGCATATTGAGGTACGTGAGGCGGAGCCACGCTTCCTTCGCCGGAGCGTCCGAGATGACGGCGAGCTTCATCCCCATCTTGAGAAGCTCGTAGAGAGTTATATAGACATGCGGATAAGGTACGAGAGCCGCTTCACGGGCACGCCTGTATGCCACGACGCCGGCGGAGAGGATCTTATGGTTCACTTTGTCGAAAATATCGGACAGGAGCGAATCGAAAACGTATTGGAATTCTATTCCCTTCTCCTTGTATATCGCGTCTATTCGGTTCTTGACTTCCGAATAACTGAGCTCGAGTCCTGCGTCGACCATCGCCCTGATGGCGGCGTCGATCGCCTCCCCTTTCATTTTCATGAAATCGACGAGAGTATTATCAAGATCGAAGATTACGGCTTTGATCATTGTCTGAGAAATTCCGACAATGCATATGTTGCGGCAAAATATGAAAACTTACCGAATCCCGTCACGGTGCCCTTGCAGACTTCTGAGATTACACTTGTCCTGCGGAACTCTTCCCGGGCATAGACCTGTGAAAGGTGGACCTCAACCACGGGCCTTTTCACCGCAGCGATTGCATCTCTCAGGGCAAAGCTGTAGTGAGAGAGCGCTCCGGCATTGAGCACTACGCCGTCGAAGCCCTCCTTCTCCACCGATTGGATCTTGTCTATGAGGTCGCCTTCTGAGTTCGTCTGGAAGAACTCGAAAGACACGACCGGAAATTTCTCTTTCAGCTCGGAATTGATGACCGCGAGCGTATCGCTGCCGTAGATATGAGGCTCGCGGGTACCGGTCAGGTTCAGGTTAGGACCGTTGGCTACGAGTAGTTTCATTGTTTGTCTCCGCTTGTTCCTCTATGTACTCACGGACAGCCGGTTTCAGAAAGAGATTATCGATCCCCACTTCCGAAAGGCTCCTCGCGAGTGTCGATGCCCTGTGTTTCTGATCGAACCGTTTATTGATTACAATCAGTTTCTCCTCCTTAAGTATACAGTAACCGCCTCCGAAATCCCCTTTCTCATAAATCACCTTGAGTCCGAGTTGGGATGCGGCTTCTTCAAGCTCCGCTATCAGCGCTTCTGTCTTCAGTTTCGGCATTCTGTGAAATCGCCTTCTCAGTTTTCTTCAGTTTGATGGGTCGGAAGACCAACGCGCCGATCGCGCTGTAGTAGGACAAAATCGCGATCACCGAAAGTCCGCCGAGTCCGCTGACGCGCTCCACGAAGAGTCTTCGCATCTCATCGCGTAACGGGCCCGGATCCGCTCCGAGGAATAACTGTAATTGAAAGTCTACGAAAGATGCGAAGAACCTCAAGTCCAGATATGAAGTATAGAACTCCACCGGGATAAACACCGCAAAGAGGATCACGGCCATCATAATGTTCGGATGCTCTTTCATCCTAATCCTCGACTTGGAAAGGAAAGTTATAAAGCCGATCAGGGCCAGCAAATACCCGAGGACAATCAGCAGCGAGGTTCGCGCGAGAAGATTGTAAATCTCCTTCTCGGAATCAAAGGGGATGTCCTGTCTGAACTTCAGGGTACCGAGCTCGACGAGGTCGTTGCCGATTATGGCTCTTGCAGCCGATCCTCCAAGATAAAATATCCCGCCGGTAATCATTATGAACAGCGCCACTCGTGCGCCGGTTGTCATCCGGATTTCGCCAGAGGAGTCTTCGGGGGGCTGCACGTCGATAGTTGCTCGTGATTCCATCCCGGTCTTATAATTTTTCCGGTGTCTCAATGAATTCCGCAACGCACCTCGCGGGGAGGAGCGACCGCTCGTAGCCCATATCCAGGAAAAGCTGGATTGCCCGCTTCCCTTTCTCGCCGTAGTCGAGCGTCCAATCGTTGACATACATCCCTACAAATTTGTCGGCGAGATTTGTGTCCATTCCGCGAGCGAAACCGAGTGCATATCCCAGGCCTTCGTCCCTGTGTTCAAGCGAGTATGCAATGCTCTTCTTCAGAAAATACGCGGTCTTCTTCTTCACGTCCTCCGGCAGATCACGCCGGATCACATTGCCGCCGAGCGGAAGAGGGAGTTTGAACTTGTCTTTGAACCATACCCCCAGGTCGACGATACTGTGCAGCCCACTCGATCCGTAGGTCAGCTGACCTTCGTGTATTATGAGCCCGGCTTCGTAATCCCCAGCCAGTACCTTATCGATTATCTGATCGAACGGGAGGACCTCGTATTCGAATGTCCCGGCAAATATGCTCAAAGCAAGGAACGCGGACGTCCGTTTTCCGGGTATGGCGATCTTGAGCTTGTTAATGTCCTCCACCTTATATGGCTTTGTGCTGACGAGCATCGGGCCGTATCCATCTCCCATGCTTGCTCCGCTGCTCAACATCTGGTATTTGTCGGATATATACGGGTAAGCATGAATGGAAACAGCGCTGACTTCGTATTCGCCTCTCAACGCCTTCTGGTTCAGCGTCTCTATATCGCTCAGTATGTTTTCGAACTCAATATCGCCCGTATCGAACTTATTGTTCGCAAGGGCATAAAACATGAATGCATCGTCGGAATCCGGGCTGTGTGCGACTCTTATCTTCAAACTATCTTCCTTTCTTCAGGTCCGGTTTTCCCTTTGCGGAGAACTTGAATGCGGAAGGACACGACGCGCTCACGCAGCAAACCTCACACTTCGGAAGACGCGATGCACACACCTTCCTCCCGTGCGCCATGAACAAGTGACACAGCTGCGTCCAGTTCTCTTTCGGAAACAGTTCCATCAGATCAATTTCTATTTTCGCGGGATCATCTTCGTTCGTGAAACCGAGTCTTTGCGCGAGTCTGCCGACGTGGGTATCCACCGCAATCCCCGGGATTCCGAACGCATTCCCGAGAATGACATTCGCGGTCTTTCTGCCGACGCCTTCAAGCGTGAGCAGCTCATCCATGGTGCGCGGGACTTCGCCGCCGAATTTTTCAACCAAAGACCGGCTGCAGTTGATCACCGACTTGGTTTTCTGGCGGTAAAATCCAGTCGATTTTATATCCTGCTCGAGTTCTGTCGGGTTCGCACCGGCAAAACTCGCCGGCGACGGGTACTTCCTGAAAAGTCCGGGAGTCACCATGTTCACGCGGGCGTCAGTACACTGCGCGGACAGGATGGTGGCGACGAGAAGCTCAAACGGCGTATTGAAGTCGAGTGCCGTCTTAGCATCGGGGTATTCCGCCGCAAATGTGCGATAGATCTTCGCCGCCCTCACGGCCCGGGTCGCTTTCGGTTCACGTTTGGAATGAGATTTGACCGCCGCTGTCGGTTTGCGTCGCGACGATTTCCTCCCGGTTGTCTTCATCTTCACCGGAATCAATTTATGAAACCGGCGCTCCTAAGGCAACCGTGAGCGAGCAGGGCTTTCCAGGCGGAGGTCACCCTGCGAAAGCTTTATTCTCCCCCTTCTCCAGCGGAGAGTAAACCATCTTTTCCGGTTTGTACCTCGGATCGTTCAGAAGCAATCGCTCGATAACTTGCCCGCCTATTATGTGC